>CANQUG010000001.1 GCA_947626985.1 uncultured Lachnospiraceae bacterium
GGGAATGATGGAGAATATTCAGGACGCCGAGGAGAACGCGGAGCGCCTTTGGGACAGGCTTACGGAGGAGTTGCATAGAGAGCATGGGCGCCGGAGGATGAAGTGAGCGGCGTGAAGATTGGAGAGCGTCATGAAGCAGTTTGATTTTCGCAGAATGTGTTTTTATCAGATATGGATCCGCAGCTTCTGCGACGGAAACGGGGACGGGATCGGAGATCTGTACGGTGTTTATGAGAAACTGGAGTATATTCAGTCTCTGGGTGTGGACGGCATCTGGTTCAGCCCCATCTACCCTTCTCCCAATGCGGATTACGGCTACGATATTTCCAACTACAGGGATATCCATCCGGATTACGGAACGCTGGAGCAGTTTCAGAAGGTCCTTCACCGGGCTCATGAGCTGGACCTGAAGGTCATTCTGGATCTGGTGATCAACCATACCTCGGATGAGCATCCATGGTTTCTGGAGAGCCGCAAGGGGAAGGATAATCCCTACAGCGATTATTATATCTGGCGGGATCCCAGGCGGGGACGGAGGGGAAAACGGCCGCCCAATAACTGGTTCAGTCAGTTCGAGGGCCTTGCCTGGGAGTACTGTGAGCAGCGGGGACAGTATTATCTTCACGTTTTTGCCAGGAAACAGCCGGATCTGAACATGGATAATCCCAGGGTGCGGGAGGAAGTGAAGGGAATCATGCGGTTCTGGCTGGATATGGGTGTGGACGGATTTCGGGAGGATGTGATCACCTATATTTCCAAGCATGAAAAGCTGCCCGACGGGATTCCCTTTCTGCCTGCCATCAACGGGCTGCCCTACTATAAGGACGGGCCGAATCTCATGCGTTATCTGCGGGAATTCCGGGAGGTAGCCAGGGAGTACGGCGCGGTGCAGATCGGCGAGGCGCCCATGACGCCGGTAAAAGCGGCGCTCCGGTATCTCACAGGGAAGGACCGGGTGCTGGATCTGATGATTCAGTTCGATACCATGATGGCGGACTGCTTTCTGACGGAGTATGTTCATCATGCGTTCAGTCTGAGGAAGCTGAAGCGCGCCTTTTCCCGCTGGCAGTATTCTCTGGAGGGAAAGGCGTGGAACGCTTTGTACCTGGAGAATCACGATCATCCCCGGGTGATCAGCCGCTACGGGAGCGAAAAATTCTGGAGGGAATCCGGAACCATGCTGGCCGCCTGTTATCTGTTTCAGTGCGGAACGCCCTTTATCTATCAGGGGCAGGAGATCGGCATGACAAATATCAGGCTGGCCTCCATCGATCAGTATCAGGATGTGGCCTCCATTCATGCCTATCACAGATATTACACCCACGAATCTCCGGAAAAGCGCCTGCGCCGGATCTATGTATCCTCCAGAGATTCCGCCCGCACCCCCATGCAGTGGAGCGGAGAAAAAAATGCGGGGTTTTCTCCTGAGAAGCCCTGGTTTTACGTGAATCCCAATTACAGGAGGATTAATGTGGAGCGGGAGGAAGGGGATCCGGACAGCATTCTGAACTTTTACCGCCGGTGCCTGGCCCTGCGAAAAAGCAGCGATACCCTTCTCCGGGGGACTTACCGGGAATACTGCCGGTATCACAGACGGCTTTATATGTATGAACGGAGCTGGAAGGGAGAGCGTATTCTGATCGTGTGTTCCTTTTCGGAGAAGAGACAGAAATACAGACTGCCCGGGGAATTTGAGGAGGAAACGGCGGAGCTGCTGCTGGACAATTACCCGGAAAAGGGAGAGCGGAGAGAACTGCGTCCTTACGAGGTCCGGGTGTATCGCCGAAACGGCGGGGCCTGAGGTTCCGGGTGCGTAAGGAAAGAGGAAAAAGGAGGGTATCGTCGGTTTGGGAATGACGATACTCTCCTTTTTGGCGCGTCCGGCGGAGAATGCGGGGAAATTAAGGGATAAACGGCTTCTGGAATTTCTGTCGCTTTCAATACTCCCGCCGTTTTTGTCAGAAGGCTCAGATGATATTGGACGGAATCCGGCAGTTGTTTTCATCGATCGGGAAAGGCGAATCCGCCATACATATTACGCCGCCTTTACCGATTTTTTTTCCGGTATTGGCCAGAGCGGCAAAGACCTTTACCGTTCGCGGATCGGGAGAAGTTCCTTTTTTGATCTCCAGAGGATGAAGGGTATCGTCTTTTTCAATGATCAGATTGATTTCTTTCTGATTCCTGTCCCGGTAAAAGCTGAGATCCGCATTTTCTTTTCCGTAGGTATAGTTTCTTATGAGTTCTCCGACCACGTAATTTTCATAGTAATGTCCTGAGGCGGCGCCGTTCATCAGGACATCGCGGCCTGTCCAGGAGGACAGATAGGCGCAGAGTCCTGTGTCGCAGAAATACAGCTTCGGCGTTTTTATGAGCCGCTTTAATACATTGTTCGAATATGGCTCCAGCAGCCGGATAATCCCCATGGATTGAAGAATTTTTATCCATTCTTTTGCGGTTACGCCGGAAACTCCGGCGGAAACAGCGAGGTCGTTATAATTTAAAAGCTGACCGCAAAAAGCGGCGCAGGCCCTCAGGAATTTACGGAATCCTTCGGTATCTGTGATTCCGTTGTCATCCACGGCGTCTCTCATCAGATAAGTTTCGACGTATGAATTAAAATATTCCCGCAGCTGTTCTTCGTTGAGCGGCTGCACATCCGGCAGGCCGCCGCGCCAGATATGCTCAAAAACGGTCAGGATGTCATTCTTCGGAAACAGCGTGCTCCTCTGGTAAAGCGCGTCAAAAGAGAAATCCAGATCGGACTCAGGGCGGATGCCGAGCAGTTCTCTCTGCGAAAGACTGTACATTTTTAATATGCAGATACGTCCGGCAAGAGAATCCCCGGCCTGCCGCATCAGCTTTTTGCTCTGGGAACCGGTGAGCCAGAACAGGCCGCGCTCATCGGTCTGGTCACAGATGATTTTGATCGTTTCAAAAAGCTCCGGAGCCTTTTGCGCTTCGTCGATCAAAATCGGGGGTTTAAATATCTGGAAAAAGAGTCTTGGGTCGCTTTTGGCGAGAGCTCTGATCTGCTGGTCGTCCATTGTGACGCACCGGCGTCCCTGCCGGTCGGCCAGACGGCGCAGCATTGTGGATTTGCCCACCTGACGCGCGCCTGTGATCATAACGGCTTTAAAGACGCTGTTCATACTCAGAAACTTTCGTTCCAGTTCTCTTTCTATATATTTCATACGCAAAAACCTCGACAAAATAAAGTACACTTTATATTAGCCTATATTTGGGGCTCTGTCAAGTATCCGAGATGGAGGCTTTTTGTCTGTACCGGAGGTTTTTCGTCTGCATCAAAGGGTTCTCCGGTAATCAGGGAGGATTTCGGTGTTCGTTCTGCCAATGGTACCTTTCAGGATCCGTCCTGCGGATGAAGGTTGCGGTACTGCATGGGAGTCATGCCCTGATGCCGCCGGAAAGCGCCGCAAAACACGCTTTCTGAGGAGAAACCTGTGGAA
This sequence comes from uncultured Lachnospiraceae bacterium, assembly GCA_947626985.1. Classification (GTDB taxonomy): domain Bacteria; phylum Bacillota; class Clostridia; order Lachnospirales; family Lachnospiraceae; genus Blautia_A. The sequence continues at coordinate 3,471 of CANQUG010000001.1, forward strand.
AAGCAGATATCCTTCACCGTGAGATTGGAATTTTTCAGAAGATACCTGGCGGTGGCAATACGGATATTTACAAGATACTCATGGGGCGTGAAGCCGGTTTCCTTCTTAAAAACACGGATGAAATGGTAAAGGCTCATATTGGCTCTGGCGGCAAGCTCCTTCACCTGAATATTTTCGGAAAAATGCTCCGAGATATAGGAGGTAATCTCCTCCGCCATGGCAGTATAATCCGTGTCGCGGGCTGTGGAGGGGGTGTAGAGCAGAAACTCGGTCAGAATATCCGTGAGATACCTGGACATCAGGGGTTCCCGAACGGGAGCCCCTTTATAAAACACGTCCAGAATCGCTTCCAGTTTTCTGACCACCGGATATTCGTCGGGAAGGGAGAAAACGTTGCCGAGGCGGGAAACGATGCTGTTGTAATAAGCTTCCGCTGTGACTCCGTCGAAATGGCACCATATGCATTCCCAGCCGGAGGTACTGCAGTAAGAGTGCAATTTATAGCAATTCAGAAGTACAAAGCTTCCTGCTCTGACGTTCTGGATACGGTCGCTGAAGGCGACGGTCAGCTCCCCCTTCTGTATGTACATCAGAAGATAGCTGTCAAAGGATTCCCTGGTCAGGCGGTATCCGGGAAGATAGGTAAAAGCTCCGCACTGCAGAGGATACAGAAACATTTCCATCGCCTGCCGGCTGGGTGTATAAATAAAATAATCAGACTGCTCCGCTACAAATTTCTCTACAGATTTCATCTTTCTTTCCTCAATTCTCTTTTTCTAATCATATACGGAAAAGCTCCATATTACAATAGCAAAAAATATGAATACATTAGCAAATAAGAACAATGATTATTGTCAGAATATATAGTATTCTTCTATTATAATGTACAGATATATGTACTGATATAATATACTGATTTGCGGGAAAACCGATGTGAAGATTCTCCCATTCCGGAGGCGGGAAATAGAAATGGGTGAATCATTAGATCTGGAAATATAAGCGACAGGAAAGGAGTGACGTATATGGAGTATACACTGCAGGAAATCTGGGATGTATCCCTCAATGACGGGACGACGGGAAAGGCGGAGCTTCCGGGAACCCTGGATGAGAACAAAATCGGTCACAGAGACAGGGCAGCGGGGAGCTGGCATCCGGATGTATCTTTAGGCAATGGGAAGGATGTGGATCCGGATGCTCCTATTGCCACACGATTTACGAGAAAATATACTTTTGAAGGCCAGGCCTGCTTTAAACGGAGGATTTCCTTTATCCCTCCGGCAGGGAAAAGAGTGTTTCTGGAGGCGGAGAGAGCGAGACATCTGAGACTCCTGATCGACGGCAAAGAGATTCTGCCTGCGGAGCCGCCGTCTGTCAGCAGCCCTTACGTATTTGAAATCACGGGACTTCTCAACGGAGACAATATACTGGAGCTGCTTTCTGACAACAGCTATCCGGGATGGCCCCATGACGCAATTGTCTTTTCTTCCGCGGCGACGGATGAAACTCAGACAAACTGGAACGGAGTTCTGGGGTATCTGCGGCTGCGGGTGGAGGAACCGGTTTTTCTCTCGTCTGTCCGGGTTTATCCCAGGAAGAATTTCCTCTGCGTCCATGTGGAAATTTCAGCGGACAAATCCTGGCAGGGCCGGCTTCGGCTGGAGTCGGAGGCGCTGCGGGAGCTGGTCTGCATGGAGGTTTCCGTGCCGGAGGGCATCACAGAATTAAAGATAGAAAATCTTCTGATGATACAGGATGTACGTCGCTGGGATGAATATGAGGGAAATCTTTATGAGCTGAGCGCCGGTCTGGACGGACTGGAGACAAAGAAAGCGGTTTTTGGAGTTCGGGATTTCGGGGACAACGGAAAAGGCAGACTGGCTTTGAACGGGCGTACCATTTTTATAAGAAGTGAGGCAAACTGCGGAGAGTTTCCGGAGACCGGACATCCTCCCATGACTGTGGATGAGCGGATGGATATTCTGAACACTTACAAATCCTATGGGATCAACTGTATGAGGTTTCATTCCCACTGTCCGCCGGAAGCAGCTTTTTCTGCGGCAGACCGGCTGGGAATGCTGATGCAGCCGGAGCTGTCTCACTGGAATCCTAAAAACGCTCTGGAACAGGAGGACAGCTTTGCCTATTATCAGGCAGAGATGAGGCAGATCATAAGAACTCTGGCCAATCATCCGTCCTTCGTCATGCTGACCTGGGGAAATGAACTCTGGACCGGAAAGCTGGGCCGCCGGCGGATGAGCGATATGATCCGGCAGGCCCATGAGACAGATGACACGCGTCTGTACGCCAATGGTTCCAATGTATTTTATGGAACGGAGGGCTGTGATGAGGACAGCGATTTTTATACTTCTCAGAAGTATTATGAGAAGCCTCTGCGGGGAACCTTTGCAGGCATGCCGGAAATGGAGACGTCCGGGGATGGAGAGACGGCTCCGGTACAGGACTTTTCCGGAAACATCACTGCCAGGATCGAAGGCTATATCAACAATCAGTATCCCGATGCCAGAACCAGCTATGATGCTTCCATGAAAGCGCTGCGGGAGACTTATAAAAAGCCGGTGATCAGCTTTGAAGTCGGTCAGTTCGAGGTGCTGCCCTGCTTTAAGGAGCTTGAGGAGTTTCATGGAATCTCTGATCCGGCGAATCTGCGCCTGATCCGGGATAAGGCGGAGCAGCAGGGCCTTCTGGAAATATGGGACTGCTATGTGGAGGCCTCCGGCGAACTGTCCAGAATCGGTTACCGGGAGGAGATCGAAGCGGCCATGAGGACCAGGGAGCTCTCAGGCATTTCCCTTCTGGGGCTGCAGGACTTTCCCGGGCAGGGAACTGCGCTGGTAGGCATGCTGAATTCTCATCTGAAACCGAAACCCTATGATTTTGCCAGGCCGGAGGCCTTCCGGGCTTTTTTCCGGGATGCTCTGCCGCTGGTTTTGCTGGAAAAATATACCTATGAGTCCGGCGAGATGCTGCAGGCTGATGTGATGATTGCCAACTTTGGAAAAAAGGATCTTTGGGGCGGGCTTTGTTATGAATTGAAAGGCGGCGGTTTCTCTGCTGCCGGAGTTCTGGAAAATGTATATGCTCCGAAAGGGGAGCATACCATGGCGGGAACTCTCAGGATTCCGCTGACGGCGGAGAAACCCTCCAGGCTGGAGCTGACAGTGTCTCTGGATGGGACGGTCAATCAGTATCCTGTCTGGGTTTATCCTCCTGTTAAGCCGGTCTGTCCTCCAAAGGTATGGGAGACGAGGGTGCTGGATGAGCAGGCGAAGAATGTCCTTGCGGAGGGCGGGATTGTTTATCTGTCTCCGGAGTCAGAAAAGGAACATCTTCCATCCTCCATTCAGGCCCAGTTTACCACAGATTTCTGGTCGGTGGGTACGTTTCGTTCTCAGGAAGGAGCAATGGGTCAGCTCATCGATTCGGAGCATCCGGTTTTTGCAGAATTTCCCACGGAATTTCATACTAACTGGCAGTGGTGGCCTATGGCCTCTCAGCGGGCGATCATTCTGCCATGGCCTGTGAAATCCATTATCACGGAGATGGACAGCTATGCATACATGCGTCCCATGACCCAGCTGCTGGAGTGCCGGTGCGGAAACGGCAGACTTCTTCTGTCCTCCATGGGACTCCAGGATCTGCAGAAATATCCGGAGGCACGGGCGCTGCTGCATTCCATTTACCGGTATCTTGATTCTGAAGCGTTTCAGCCGGAACAGGAGGTTCCGATTGAGGTTCTGGAAAAACTGGTAAAATAAAAGGAAGAAATATTCGAAAAAATATGCAGCACAGGAATATAATCCATCAAAAATAAGAAGATGAATCATGTAATTGTGAGAGAAACGTTTGACTGAACAGGAAGGAGAATCTATGACATCGAAGGAACGGGTCATTGCGGCTCTGAATCATCAGGAGCCGGATTATGTGCCCATGGATCTGGGAGGCTGCGGGCAGACCGGCATCAATGCCAGCACGCTGTATAAACTGAGGAAGGCTTACGGACTGGAGGAGCATCCATTAAAGATTGTGGAGCCCATGCAGCTTCTGGGTGAAGTGGAGTGGGATCTGCTGGAAAAGATAAAGGGGGATGTGGTTCCTCTCTGGAATCGGGGAAATATGTTTGGAAATTCCAATGAAAATATAACCCGGCCATGGACAATGTCGGACGGAACGCCGGTGTATATGTCTGAGGATTTTGAATTTGATGTGGATGAGAGAGGATATACTCTGGCGTATCCCTGCGGGGACCGCAGCGCGGCGCCCAGTCTGCAGATGCCCAGGGGAGGATTTTTCTTTGATAACATTGAGCGTTCCGAATATGATGAGGATAATCTGACGCCTCTGGAGGACTTTCGGGAGTCCTATCCGCTGAAGACGGAGGAGGACTGCCTCTTTTGGGAAAAACAGCTGAAGTATATCCGGGACAATTCGGATTATGCTGTTTTTGGCGTGTTCGGCGGTATGAGCATCGGTGATGCGGCGGAGGTGCCCGGACCGTTTATAAAGAAGCCTCATGGTATCCGGGGCGTGCAGGACTGGCTGATGGCCAATCTTATGTATCCGGAGTATGTGGAAGAGGTTTTCCGGTATGCGGCGGAGGTTGAGATCCGGAATCTGGAGCTTTATCGTCAGGTGGTCGGGGACGGTATTCAGACCATCTGGCTTTCCGGCACAGATTTTGGGACTCAGAATGGCCCCATGTATTCTCTGGATACGTTCCGGTCATTGTATAAGCCTTTTTATAAGAAGATCAATGACTGGATTCATGAGCATACGTCATGGAAAACCTGGTATCACACCTGCGGAGCTGTGTCTTCCTTTATGGAGGATTTTATCGAGATGGGCATGGATGTGGTAAATCCGGTGCAGCTTTCCGCAGCGGGAATGAATGGCCCTGAGCTGAAGCAGAAGTACGGGAACCGTATTACTTTCTGGGGCGGCGGGGTGAATACCCAGCATACGCTTCCCTCCGGAACGCCTGCGCAGGTGTATCAGGAGGTGATGGATCGTCTGAAGCTGTTTTCGCCGGGCGGCGGATTTGTGTTTGCCACAATCCATAATGTGGTGGCAAATGTTCCGGTGGAGAATCTGGTGGCAATGTACCAGGCGGTGAATGATTTCCGGGGAATATGAAATCTGTGAATGTCCATGAAGTTTTCATTTGTCATCAGAAGGGACGATTTGAAATATTCCCGGTTCCGGAAGTGAAATATTGATAATTTGGGAAGGCCTGTTTATAATAAAGCTTATAAACAGGCCTGTTCTGTTGGAAGCTGATGAGAGAAGGAGAGGAAGCAGATGAAGGAAATCAGACTTGGAACGATCGGTTCGGGATCAATTGTGCATTCAGTGCTGGACGGCGTGAAGGCCACCGACGGTATATGTCTTGCGGCGGTGTATTCCAGAAGCAGGGAAAAGGGAGAGGCGCTTGCCCGGGAATACGGCGCGTCGAATGCTTATACGGATATGGACGCGTTTCTGGGAGATGAGGAGATAAATTTTGTTTACATAGCCAGTCCGAACCTGCTGCATTATGAGCAGACCAGAAAGGCTCTTCTGGCCGGAAAAAATGTGATCTGTGAAAAACCGTTCTGCACCGGAGTGAAATATGCCGCGGAGCTTGCGGCGCTGGCGAAGGAAAAAGGACTTTTTCTGGTGGATGCTGTTCCGACCTCTTTTCTGCCGAATCTGGAGATCCTGAAACGGGAGCTGCCGAAGATCGGAAAAATCAGGCTGGTCCAGGGAAACTACAGTCAGTATTCCAACCGTTATGATCTTCTGCTGAAGGGAGAGCTCCCCAATGTTTTTAATCCGGAATATGGGGGAGGCTGTCTGATGGATATTAATTTTTACAATATTTATCTGAATGTGCTTCTGTTCGGCAAACCGCGCTCGGCCGTCTATTATCTCAACCTTTACCGGGGAATCGATACGTCGGGGATCGTGGTGATGGAGTATGACGGATTTGTCAGTGAATCCGCCGGCGCGAAGGATACCTGGGGCGAGAATTTCTTCCAGATAGAGGGGGAGGACGGATATATTTATATCAGGGACGGGAGCAACGGCATCAGAGAGGTCCGGGTTGTCACCAGGGAATCCGATGAGACATTTAACGAGCAGGGTGATCTGGACAGACGGTATTTTGAGGTGCGGAACCTGACCAGGATGGTGCTGGAAGATGATTATAATGCTGTGTATCGAAGACTGGATATTATGCTGGACGTCATGGAGGTCCTGGAGACGGTGAGAAGGAATGCGGGGATATGCTTCCCCGGAGATGAGGCATAATTTTTTTTAGATGCATCAGCGGTGGATCGGAAGGTTCGAAGCAGGAAGGAGTACAGCGCCGGGCTGGCCGGCGCTGTGGGGACAGATTGAGCGGATGTATGGCTGAAGCCGGTGAAGCGGCAGAAAGGAGATTATTTTTATACAACAGCTTCGATGATGTGCATCTCTCCGGCAAAAATATCCCGGACTCCTGGCGTTTTATTTTTGTTGAAATTAAAACTCAGCATATATCCTTTGCTGATATGATAATCTTCAAGATAGCTGATCAGCTGCTGTTCACCGCAGTGATTGTATTCTTCTCCGTGCCAGATTTTCATCTCAATGATATACTGTTCTCCGTGATAATCAACGATCACATCGGTTCTTCGCAGATCCCGGGTTCTGGATTCGATATAATAATTTCCTCTGCCGTTTATGATCGGTTTGAGATAAAGCAGGAAATATTGTCTTCCCTCCTCTTCCAGAAATTTTTCACTGCAGCCGCCATAGATATCGTGAAAATGTTCCACGAATTTTTCCAGGATTCTTCTCATATTTAAGTAACCGCCGGAAATAAACTGGCTTTTATCCTGTAAAGAGGCTTTGTAGATATCAGTTTTCTGCATTTCCTCTTCTGACAGGTAGTAATTATAAAGCCGTGTTTCAAAAATCCGGTTTGCAATGGCCACGGTGCCGTTCTGATTTTTAATGAAGCCGAACATGGAGGCGACGTCTGTTACATTTTCGTCAGTGCGGTATAAAAAAGTTTTTCCGGTAAACAGGAGCGTTCTCAGCGTTTCATTGAGTTCCGGGTAATCGTGAAGCTTTCCGATCAAAGATTCAAAGAGGGTATTCTTTTCAGAGAGAATCATGCGCAGCGCACGGTGAAATCCGCTTTTTGTCCAGGCTGCTTTCGGAGAATCATATTTTTCTTCCGGGCCGATATCTTCGTCTAACAGCTGGCACAGTCGTGAAACAAGGAAAGGATAGCCGGCGGTATATTCGTAAAGCAGATGTGCCATTTCCTCTATATCCATTCTGGTATGATGATCCTTTTCATATTCGCGGAGCATTCCGGCGATGTCTTTTGCCGAAAAGTCCATGGGGATTCTGAAATCCGCCGCGATATTCCAGGGGCTGTTGTATTTGTGTCTGCCGTCGGGGCGGATTTTCTGTTTTAAATTTCTGATATCATACACGCTTGCCAGTATGACGGACTGGAAGGTGGGAAACTGAAACCGTGTTATATACTGCGCCCGGAGCTGCGCCAGAAAATCCAGAAAAATCTGATTATCCGCCGCACTGTCCACTTCATCCAGCATCAGTACGATGGGTCTGTCGGATGCGGAGCAGAGGAGCTGCAGTGCTTTAAAAAGCGGCCGCAGGGTGAAGGTTTCTTTTTCTGCAGTTTGTTCCAGTTCTTCTCTGATTTTTTGAAATTCTGCCGTCATGGCCGGTCCGTTTGTATCAAGGGATTCCAGAAAGGCGCCGGCGAAGGAAGCAGAAAAAACATGTTCTGTGCTGAAATCCGCGCTGCCAAAGGTCTGAAAATCTATCAGCACAACATGGTATTCTTTCTGAAGGTACTGGCTTAAAGCCATAAGAGTAGTGGTCTTGCCATATTGCCGCGCCCTGTTGATCGTGAAATATTTTCCGTCGTCGATCATCTTTTTTATTTCTTTCAGCCGTTCATCCAGATTTACCATATAATGTTTTCCGGGGATACAGACGGCGGTGGTGTTAAATACCTTCTTCATAGATTCAGCATATTCCTTTCTGAGCGTTTGTTGGTCAGGATATGTGTTTTCTGAGCTGATTTTAACACAGCAGGCAGGAAAATACCATAGCGTGAGACATGGAAGGAACGGTAATTTTTCAGCGGGAATTCGGGTGACTGCCGGAATGTTCCTGCTTTGCTTTATTTTCATGTGTATTATTGAAAAAAATGACATGACATGGTAGTATCTTTCATGACGGAATGGAGAGGCAGTTTTGGGAGTCGGGAGACAGGAAAGGAGCAGCGGCAGTAAGGATGGAGGTCAGTGAGATTATCAGGGAAGTTGCGCGGCAGTGCGGGAAAAGCGGGGCAACATGCGCTGTTTTATTCGGTTCCCGGGCGAAGGGGACTGCACGGGAGCGCAGCGATATTGATATTGCGGTCTGGGGGGCTGACGATTTTGAGGAGCTGAAAGAGGCGATGGATGAAATTCCCACGCTGTATACGATTGATGTGGTGAATATGGATACCTGCGAAAACAGACTGCTTTTGGAGGATATAAAAAAATATGGACGAAAAATTTATGAAAAGGAAGGAATCCTTTAAAAATTCTTTGGATGCTCTGGCAGAGGCAAAAGTAAGAGATCTTTCGGATTCTTTTGTACTGAGCGGAACCAGCGCAAAATTCAGCATTACATCTGATCTGGCCTGGAAGGTAATGCAAGGGAAGGAAAACGAAGAGATAAAATGAAAAGAACGGATAACAATATGCTTTTTTCTGCAGCAGCGCTGAGAAAGCTGATCATACCGCTGATTTTTGAACAGACGCTGGCAATTACTGTGGGTATGGCGGACACGGTTATGGTTTCTTCTGTGGGAGAGGCGGCTGTTTCGGGAGTATCGCTGGTGGACATGATCAACAATCTGATCTTCAGCGTGCTGTCGGCGCTGGCCACCGGAGGAGCGGTGGTTACTTCTCAGAGTCTCGGGGCGAAGCGGGAGAAGGAGGCCTGCCATTCGGCAAAGCAGCTTTTGTATACCGTAACCGTGATCTCGCTTGCTATCATGGGACTCTCTATTGCCCTGCGCCATCCCATGCTGCGGCTGTTTTTCGGAAGGATTGAGGATGATGTTATGGAGAGCGCCCTGATCTATCTGATGATTTCGGCGCTGTCTTTTCCATTCCTTGCTATCTACAATGCCTGCGCGGCACTGTTTCGTTCCATGGGGAATGCGAAGATCACATTTCTGGTTTCGATTCTTGTGAATATCGTCAATATTATCGGAAACGCTGTCTGTATCTTTGTGCTGAAAATGGGAGTGGCGGGCGTGGCGCTGCCGTCCCTGCTTTCCAGGGCATTGGGGGCGATTGCGTTGTATGTCCTGCTGAAAAATCCGTCGCTGCAGGTGCATTTTGAGCGGGAGAAGCTCCATTTTGAGCCGGCTACCATCCGCAAGATCCTGTACATCGGGATTCCCAGCGGCGTAGAGAACGGGATTTTTCAGCTGGGACGGGTTCTGGTGGTGAGTATCATTTCCGGTTTTGGCACCGTTCAGATTGCGGCAAACGGCGTGGCCAACGGTCTGGACAGTATGGGCTGTATTGTCGGGCAGGCGATGAGCCTGACGATGATCACGGTGATCGGCCAGTGTGTGGGAGCGAAGGACGAAAAACAGATCCGTTATTATACCGGGCGGCTGCTTGTGATTACCTATCTGTTTACCGCGATAGTGAATACCCTGATTCTGGTGAATCTTCACGGGATTCTCAGTCTGTATAATCTGAGCGAGGAAACCAGAAAGCTTGCTTATATCCTGGTGATGCTTCATGACGGTTTTGCCATGCTGATGTGGCCGGTCAGCTTTGTTCTTCCCAATATGCTCCGCGCCTGCAATGATGTGCGTTTTCCCATGGTGGTATCCATTTTCTCCATGTTTGTCTTCCGTATCGGATTCAGCTATATTTTGGGAAGCAACATGGGGATGGGAGCTGTGGGCGTCTGGATTGCGATGCTGATTGACTGGGTATTCCGCATCATTCTGTTTGTATGGCGGTATTTGAGCGGAAGATGGAGAAGGTACTGCCATCTGGCTTAGAGAGGAATGACAGGATTCCAGGGATAAAAATGGAAGAGATTTTGAAAACACTGATCAGGCCTGCAGGAGAATGACAGATTCCAGGGATAAAGAGGAAGAAATTCTGAAGAAGCCTGCTCAGGTTTAAGAGAGGAATAACCGGATTCGAAGGAGGGAAATATATGCAGATAATCGAATGGAAGGAAGATCAGCTGACGGAAGGAGTATACTGCAGGAGCAGGGAGAAAAACGAAATGACGCTCCTGGTTCCCGCCGGGGGAGGCGGCGCGGTACTGCCTGTGGAATCGGTGTTTTCCGGCCGTTACCTGAGTTTTATGCTGGAGATAAAGGAGGAACACAGCGCGGCCTTTAATCTTCTGGTCTATGAAAAGGGAACCGACGAGCCGGCGTTTACACTGCGTTTCGGCATCCTGCCGGGAATTTATACGCCGATTTGCATTGACTGGAACTGGCTGGATGCCAGGGAGCTGTTCCCGGAGAGAAATCCGGGAGCGCTGAAATTTGTCTGTCATGGCCGCCGGGTGGAAAAGGAGGCCGTGGAAAAAATAGTGCTTACGGCCCTTCCCTCTTTTCATGAGGTTACCCTGCGGATTTCCGGACTGACGGTGACAGACGAATATCCTGAGCTGCCGCCTCTGCCGGAGATGAAGCTGGTGGATGCTTTCGGGCAGAACAGGCAGAAGGAATGGAAAGGAAAAATCCCGGATCAGGAGACTCTGCAGCGCAGGATTGCCCGGCAGTTTCAGCTGGGGGAAACAGGATATCCCTTCGGCGACTGGTCGGACTATGGCGGCTGGAAGGAGAAACGCCTGACAGAGGGCAGCGGATTTTTCCGGAGTGTAAAAGCGGAGGGAAGATGGTGGCTGGCAGATCCCTGCGGCTATGCTTTTTTCAGTATGGGACCGGATTGTGTGAATCTGGGAACGGACTGCCGCGTGGACGGCATTGAACCGTGGATGGAATGGCTTCCTGACCGCGGGGATCCCGTCTACAAAAAGATGTACCGGGAGCTCCCGCCGCGCCCGGGCAGGGAGGCCAGGCCGCGAAAGGGGATTGCCTTTTCCTTTATGGAAGCCAATCTGTACCGCGCGGCTGGAGAAAATTATTATGAGGCCTGGCAGCGTCTGATCGCCGGTCAGCTGAAGCATTTCGGAATGAATACCCTTGGAAACTGGAGCGACAGAAATCTGTTTGGTACGGCGAAAGTTCCCTATGTAACGTCTCTGCCGGAGTTTCCGTCGACCGAACAGAAGATTTTCCGTGATTTTCCTGATGTGCTCAGCGAAGAGTACGCGGAGAATGCCAGGCGCTGTGCGGCGGGCCTGGAAAGCGGCAGGGATGATCCGTATATGATCGGATATTTTCTTCGCAATGAGCCGTCGTGGGCGTTTGTAGATAACCTGGTGCTGGCGGACGAAGTGCTGTTTAACCCGGAAAAAACCGTGTGTAAGGAAGAACTGATCAGAAACCTGAGAGAAAAGTATAAGACCATTGCCGCCCTGAATCAGGCGTGGAACTGTCAGCTGACAGATTTTGACGAACTGTATCTTCCTCAGAAAAAGGTGTCCTGCTGGTCGGCGCAGGCGGAAGAAGATATGCGCGGATTTTCCCGAAGAATGCTTCGCGCTTATGTGGAGATTCCCTGCCGGGAGTGCAGGAAAGCCGACCCCAATCATATGATCCTGGGGATGCGCTGGGCATGGATTTCGGACCCGGATCTGGTGACCGGATGGGAGAATTTTGACGTGTTTTCCATCAACTGCTATGCGGTGGATCCCACTTCGGCAATCAGCAGGCTTGAGGAACTGGGAGTGGATCTGCCTGTGATGATCGGGGAGTTCCATTTCGGGGCGCTGGACCGGGGACTGACGGCGACCGGACTGGAGGGCGTGAGGACGCAGAGGGACCGCGGCCTGGCCTATCGCTATTACTGTGAGAGAGTGGCCGCGCATCCGTATGGAGTTGGCTGCCATTATTTCCAGTGTTATGACCAGTTTGCGCTGGGGCGGTTTGATGGGGAAAATTACAATATCGGCCTGTTCGATATCTGCCTGCAGCCCTATCCGGAGATGGCGGAAGCGATCCGGGACTGCAGCGGCGGGATATACCGGGTGAAGGCCGGGGAGCAGCCGCCGTCGGAGGAAAAGGCGGAGTCGATTCCGATGATTGCGTATTGAGAAAGCAAAGGAAAACTAAATAACCAAAAACAATCAGAAAATCAATCGTATTTTTTTACGATTGATTTTCTGCGTATTTGTGTGTATAATAGAAGCAGTAAAACCGGGAGGGAGGCACGGTGTATGCGTGAAACAAGAACAACAGAGTTCAAAGAGAAGATTACAAATACATTTTTGAAAACAGTAAGTGCCTTTTCGAATTACGATGGCGGAGAAATCTTTTTTGGCATTGATGATAATGGCGATATCAAAGGGCTGCCGGACGTAAAACAGGCGTGTCTGGATATTGAGAACAAAGTGAATGACAGTATTACTCCGCAGCCGGACTATACACTGGAACTGCAGAATAACGACAGGACGATAAAACTGACTGTAAAAAGCGGACTTCAAAAGCCATATTTGTATAAATCAAAAGCATATAAACGAAATGATACCGCAACAATAGAGGTTGATACACTGGAGCTGTCGAGACTGATTCTGGAAGGGAAAAATATCAGATTTGAAGAGCTGCCCTGTAAGGATCAGGAACTGACGTTTGATATTTTATGCCGGAAATTAAAAGATTATATCCAGATTGAAACCTTTAATCAGGATACCTTAAAAACGCTGAATTTGTATAACAGCGCCATCGGATATAATAATGCGGCTGGTATTCTGGCAGATAAAAATCATTTTCCGGGAATTGATATGGTAAAGTTCGGTGAGAACATCAGTGTGATTCATAAGAGAGCAACATTTGACAATATGTCCGTTTTGGAAGTATATGAAAAAGCAGCAGAGGTATTCAGAGATTATTATCAGTATGAAGAAATACAGGGAGCCGACAGGAAAAAGGTAGAAAAAATACCGGAGGCTGCATTCCGGGAAGCAATTGCAAATGCATTGATCCACAGAGTGTGGGATGTGGAGTCACAAATAAGAGTTTCGATGTTTGACGACAGAATCGAAATTGTTTCTCCGGGAGGACTGCCGTCCGGAATAACCGAAGAGGAGTATTTAGCGGGAAAACTTTCGGTTCTGAGAAATAGAAATCTTGCAAATGTATTTTACAGGCTGGGGTTTGTGGAAATCTTCGGTACGGGAATTACACGAATAAAACAACTCTATGAAGAAGGATTAAAACAGCCGGAATTCGAAATATCGGAAAATACGATTAAGATCGTACTGCCGGTTTTTGAGGAAAATCTGAATTTAACGGAAGACGAGAGAAAAATATATCAGATTTTAAGCAGGACAATGCTGAAACCCATCAGCGAAATTGCTCCTTATGCCGAGTTTGGCAAATCAAAGACCACACAGCTGCTGAAAGAGATGGGTAAAAAAGGCGTTGTGAAAATTGAGGGCAGGGGAAGAGGCACAAAGTATGTGATAAAATGATCGTGATGCCAAAGGATGCAGCTTTTATGGAGACTGCCGGCAAAATGCTGACGGATGACAGGATTTTAAAGTTTTATAACCAAAAACAATCAGAAAAACAATCGTAAAAAAATACGATTGATTTTAGAACGCGCTGCCGGCAAATACGGCCGGCGAAGAACGGAGAAATGACAATGAGCGGATATCGGATCATGATCGTTGAAGATGACCTTTCCATACAGACGCAGCTGAAGATCCTTTTGTCAGGCAATGGCTATACGGTCCGGGCGGTTACCGATTTTTCAGAAACCGTCCGGCAGGTAAAGGCGTTTGCGCCTCATCTGATTTTGCTGGACATCGCGCTGCCGGGAAACAGCGGATTTGAAATATGCTCACAGATCCGCAGCTTCCGCCGGGAGGGGAACCGTCGTTTCCCTTTCCTTTCAGATCAACGATTTTGTTGCCGGGGTGCAGGGCTGACACGCTCTGCACTTCTTTCATTTCTGTAAGAAGTGCGTAAGAAAACCTGATACAAAATACCGGGAAGAGAGGTTACAATAAAAATAAAAAATTCAGGAAGGCGGGGAAACACATGGAACCTGTTTTGAAACTGGAGCATATTCAGAAATATTACGGCAGCGGAGGAAGCATCACAAAAGCCATCCGGGACATCAGCTTTTCCGCAGAAGCAGGTGAATTTCTGGCGATCATGGGCGCGTCCGGTTCCGGAAAAACGACGCTGCTCAACTGCGTTTCCGCTATTGATACCGTAAGCGCAGGTCATATCTATCTGAGGGGGACAGATATTACGGAGATAAAGCCCAGGGATCTTGCCCGGTTCCGCCGGGAAAATTTAGGCTTTGTATTTCAGGATTTCAATCTGCTGGACACCCTGACGATCTCGGAAAATATTGCGTTGGCGCTGACGATCAATAAGACTCCGGCGAAAGAAGTGGAACCCCGCATTCGGGATATCGCCGGGAAGCTGAACATCCGTGATATTCTGAACAAATATCCGTATCAGGTGTCCGGCGGTCAGAAGCAGCGCTGCGCCTGTGCCAGAGCGATTGTCAATAATCCCGGGCTGCTGCTGGCGGACGAGCCCACCGGCGCACTGGACAGCCATTCTTCTCAGATGCTTTTGTCCACCATTCAGAGCATGAATGAACAGATGGGAGTCACAATTCTGATGGTAACTCATGACGCTTTTACGGCCAGCTACGCGGAGCGTATTCTTTTTTTGCAGGACGGAGAGATTTTTACGGAACTGCGTAAGGGAAACGACAGCCGAAACGGCTTTTTCCATAAAATTCTGAGTGTCCTTACCATCATTGGAGGAGGACAAAGCCATGTATGCTAAACTTGTTTTGAGGAATGTCCGGAGGTCTGTGAAGGATTACCTGGTTTATATCGTAACCATGACGATCTGCGTCATGCTTTTTTATTCGTTTCTGTCCATTTCCAGCAGTTATTATCAGCCGGATATCGGAAGCGAGTATAATTATACGATTCTCAGCGACGGAATGAAGGCGGCGGTCTGCGCCGTTACTTTGATCCTTCTGTTTCTGATACGGTTCGTCAATCACTATATGCTGCGGCGCAGACAAAAGGAGTTTGCGGTTGAGTCCGTTATGGGAATGGAACAGAAGACCATCGGCAGGCTGTTTTTTGCGGAAACCTTTGTGATGGGGATGATTTCGATTGTCATTGGTATTTTCCTCGGCGTATTCTGTTCGCAGTTTATTACCGCCATGCTGCTGACCTCTTACGGGAAAAGCTATGAACTGTCATGGACGCTGTTCCCGGATACGGTTCTGCTGACGGTCTGCTTCTTTGTTTTGAGCTTTGCTGCGGTAGGGCTGTTTAATACCCGTATCATCCGGAAGACGAAAATTATAGATATGCTTGCGGCGGACCGGGAAAACGACTCTGAACTGAAAAAGAGGCGCTGGATTGCAGTTCCTGTTGTTTTATTTGAACTGTTTGCAATATGGATGCTTGCGGCCGGTGTTCAAAAGATACGGTTTTATTATGACAGCCGCTTTGCCGTTCCGGTTCGGATAATGTTCTGGGGCAACATTGTATGTCCCGCGATTACGCTGTTTTTGACCGTGCTGTGGCTGCTCAGGAAGAAAAAAGGCGGCTTTTCCGGACTGGTATGCGGGCTCCTGGTCTGCTCTGTTCTGTGTGCCGGCGCGGCGGCCGGCGTACCGGTCCTGATTCATCGGTACGCTCTTCCTATGGGATCCGGTACGACCAATCAGTACCTGTTATTTATTCTGGCTGATTTGATTTTTTCTATTTGCTCATTGATTTATCTTGCCGGCAGCTTTTTTACGGTATGGAAAGAAGCATCGCCGGAGCACAGGTACAAAGGGGAAAATCTGTTCTTTTTCGGACAGATTACGTCGAAACTGAGCACCACCAGCAAGACCATGACGCTTATCAGCGTAACTCTTGTGCTTGCCGTTTTTCTGTTTGTCGCCGCTCCGATTCTGACAGGCTGGGCTTCGGGCTATCTGGATATGCGGTCGGTATATGATGTGCAGATTTTTACCGGATACAATGATGTATATGATGAAGAGAATCTTCCCCGCGATGATTATGAGATCATAACAGACTGTCTTGCGGAGCATGGGATCGACATAGAACATGACTGTATATTTGACCTTTATCTTCCGGAGAAAAAGGATTTTCACAGGCGGGTGAAGTATGATTTTCCTGTCGCGGCAATTTCATTGAGCGATTACAATCGGATTCGGGAAATGCTGGGATATGAGCCGGTTTCTTTGGCGGAAAACGAGTTCACAACACAGTGGAAGATGGTTGCGGCAGCGGAAGAACGGGACAGCTTTTTGGCGGGGCATACCTGCGTTGTGACAGATGCCGGGGAACTGACCCTTTCCCGGGAACCGTATTTTGAAGAAACGATCGGAGAAACGGTGTATAATTCCTACACGGATGTGCTTTATGTATTTCCGGATCGTGTCTGCGAAAAGCTGCTCCCGGTCATGAGGAACCGTTATATTACTGTGTCTGAAACGATTCCTTATGAAAGCGCCCTTGAACTGGAGCGGGCTTTTTC
The DNA here is from genome assembly GCA_947626985.1 of uncultured Lachnospiraceae bacterium. Lineage (GTDB taxonomy): Bacteria > Bacillota > Clostridia > Lachnospirales > Lachnospiraceae > Blautia_A. The sequence continues at coordinate 20,188 of CANQUG010000001.1, forward strand.
AGAGGAATATCCGGAGGCTGCGGATACCGGCGTCAGCTATGGCATCCGGTTAAGAACTTTGCAGGTCAACAGTACAAAGGCGGGAAATTTTGTTCTGCAGGCGTCCATGCTTTACGGAGCTGTTGTGTTAATGGTCATTTGTCTTACGGTATTGTCTCTGCAGCAGCTCCTGGACGCTGATAAGTACAGATATCGTTTCTCCGTACTGCGGAAGATGGGGGTGGAAGAGCAGCGGATCGGGAAACTTGTGCTGAAGCAGCTGGGCGTCTGGTTCGGGCTTCCCATCCTCGTGGCGATCATCGTTTCCATTGTTGTGATTGGGTATTTTGTTCAGACGATATCCGCGGAGATTTCGGCTTATATCGGATTAGGAGCCCTGATGTGGCAGATGGGGATGACCGTTGGTATCCTGGTTTTGCTGTTAATTTGTTATTTCATCAGTACGTGGATACTCTTTAAGCGTTCTATTTCTTAATAGCGGATTTCTCAACAGTTCTCAATAGTTATGTTTTTTTCTGTACTTTGCTGCGGTCGGATGCTATAGAGCAGTGTCAATGATTTCCTTCGCCCTTCGCAGAATCGGCAGTTCTCTGCCGGCAATAAGTTTTCCCAGTTTCGTATGAGAGCACGCTGCATATTCTTCCAGAGCTCTGTCGTAAGTCAGCTTCAATGGAGATAAATGAAAGCTTTCGATTTCGTCCTGAGTCATATGCGTTTCTCCGAAAGACTGAAGTCTTTTTTTCAGCCGGCTGTTAAAGTTCGGATAAACCGGCTGCTGAATTCCTGATAAATTGTCTTTTGGAAGTTTTTGTGCTATACTGCATGCAGAGAAAACGGGAGGTGGATGAGATGAAGATTTTGCTGACAGCATTTGACCCTTTTGACGGGGAATCTGTCAATCCTGCCATGGAGGCCGTCGCGCTCGTTCCGGAGAGGATTGAAGACGCTGAGATTGTCAGACTGACAGTTCCCACGGTATTTCGCAAATCTGTAGAAGTGGTGATTTCCGCTGTGGGGGAGGTGCATCCGGATGCTGTGCTGTGCGTGGGGCAGGCAGGCGGCCGCCGGGAGCTGACCCCGGAGCGGGTGGCCATCAATCTGGACGACGCTTCCATACCGGACAATGAAGGCAATCAGCCGGTTGATCAGCCCATCTTTCCGGATGGGGTGCCTGCATACTTTTCTACGCTTCCCGTCAAAGCCATGGCTCAGGCGATCCGGGACGCCGGTCTTCCGGCCTGTGTTTCTGATTCAGCCGGGACCTTTGTGTGCAACCATCTGATGTATGGCCTTCTGTATACGCTGGAAAAACGGTTTCCCGGCGTGCGGGGCGGATTCCTGCACGTGCCGTATACCCCGGAACAGGCGGTTTCGAAGGCGGGAGCGCCTTATATGAACGTGCGGGATATTGCCTGCGGGATTGAAGCGGCGATTCGGGCGATTTGTGAAGGATGAGGGAGAGTTTGAGAAATATGAGAAAGGGTTCGGGAAATTTGAAGGGATCTGGAAAGAAATGTCGGCAGCTAGGAGGCTTATATGTTTGATCTAAACAAATTTGATGAATATAGAGAGGACAATCGTCGTGAAGTTAAAAGGGCTGCCGAGAATCTTCCTGTTTCACTCTGGGACACGTATTCCGCTTTTGCGAATTGTTATGGCGGTGTCATTATCCTTGGAGTAAAAGAACGCCCGGACGGTTCCTGGTATACAACCGGTTTGAAAAATCCTGCCAAACAGCAGAAGCAGTTTTGGGACATGGTTAATAATAAAGCAAAAGTAAGCATCAATCTTTTAACGGAAAATGATGTGGAAATTTATGAGATAGACGGTGATGTCATTATGGTTATTCGCGTTCCTATGGCCAAACGGGAACAGAAGCCGGTCTACATCAATAATGACCTTATGGGAGGTACATTCCGTCGAGATGGTGAGGGAGATTACCATTGCACTTCTGCGCAGATCAAGGCGATGCTGCGTGACCAAACAGAAGATACGATGGATATGACACTGTTGGAAGATGTTACGTTGGAGGAACTAAATCAGGAGACGATTCAGGGTTATCGGAACCGGCATCGGACATTGAAAGAGGGGCATCCTTTCGGACAGTTGGATAATGCGGAATATCTAAGAAGTATCGGGGCAGCGGCTCTGTCGAGAATGGACGGGAAATTGCATCCCACAGCGGCTGGGATGCTGATGTTCGGAGACGAGTACAACATTGTGCGCCATTTTCCGGAGTATTTTCTGGATTATCGGGAAATTCTTGACCCGACTATTCGTTGGACAGACCGTCTGCAGTCCAGTTCCGGGGAGTGGTCCGGCAATGTGTGCGATTTTTATTTTCGTGTGTATAATAAGATCATTAAAGATATCAAAGTCCCTTTTCACATGGAGGGCGGGGACAGGATCGACGATACTCCAGTTCATAAGGCGCTGCGAGAAGCGTTGGCTAATTGCCTGATCAATGCGGATTTTTACGGAACCTGCGGCGTCGTGATTCGTAAAGAACCGGACAAACTGATTTTGGAGAATCCGGGATATATTCGGATCGGCAAACAACAGATGCGTATGGGCGGAATGTCTGACCCGAGGAATAAGGCTCTGATGAAAATGTTCAACCTGGTCAATATTGGTGAACGGGCTGGAAGCGGTGTGCCGAATATTTTTCAGGTTTGGGAGGCTGAGGGATGGACAGAACCGGTCATTATAGAGCGTTTTAATCCGGATCGAACGATTCTGGAACTTTGTTTTGCCAAAAAAACATTTGAAAAAAGTGCCGAAAAAAAGTGCCGAAAAAAAGTGCCGAAAAAAAGTGCCGAAAAAAGGTGCCGGAAAAAAGTCACAAAGAAGACACAGGAACACTATGAACGTATTTTATCTGTGATGCAGCCGGGAGTATGGTATAAAGTAACAGATTTGGCAGATGTATTACCTGTTGGAGAAAGGCGGATTAAAGTGCTCCTTTCTGAACTTGTAGAACTTGACAGGCTGGAAAGCACAGGTTCGACAAAAGGGAAAAAATACAGGATTAAGGGAGATATGTGATTTTACCGGACAATTTCATGTTCTGGAAAAGATAAGAGGCCATCAGTATGGATGCCAATAGAGTGCACAGGAATGGAATAATATCCGCGGACGGGAACGACAAAGGGAGACGACGGTATGAAGGAAATTAAAATCTTCAGCAAAAACGCTGCTTTCCAGAAATTTGAGGTATTGAAAACGAACCGGAACAAACGTTACAGATACCATGAGTTTTTGGTGGAAGGGGTGCGCAGTCTCAATGAGGCTGTAAAAAATAACTGGAAAATCAAGTCTTTTTTATATAGCAGGGACAGCCTTTCCGACTGGGCAAAAAATATGATCCGTCAGGTGGATACGGATGTAAATTATTGTCTGACGTCTGAACTTATGGCGGAGCTGAGCGGAAAGGAGGATACTTCGGAATTGATGGCGGTCATTGAAATGCGGGATGACAGGCCGGATGCCGTCCCGCTGTCCGAAACGCCGCTGCTTGTTCTCTTTGATCGCCCGTCAAACAAGGGGAATCTCGGCACAATGATACGCTCGTGCGATGCACTCGGAGCGGACATGCTGATTTTGACTGGTCATGGGGTGGATTTGTATGATCCGGATGTAGTGGTCTCGGCAATGGGTTCTTTTTTTAAGCTTCCTGTTGTCAGAATGACAGATAACACGGAGCTGTATGATTATATTGCCAAACTGAAAAGCAGATATCCCGCCTTTATGATCATAGGAACCACTGCGCATCATAAATTCCCCATTTATGATGCGGATTTGACGGTTCCGCTTCTGCTGATGATCGGAAATGAGACGATGGGATTAAACAGGGCATTTAAAGAATTCTGCGATATGCTCTGTACGATCCCGATGTCTGAAAATTCTTATGCATCCTCCTTTAACGTAAGCTGCGCCGCTTCCATACTTATGTATGAGGTCGCCCGGCAACGGGCAAAGATTGATTTGTGATCGTATGAAAACGGGAGTGGCAGCGGTGTACCGAAGCGCCGTTCGTCTCTGCCGGCTCTGATCATAGAACTGAAGTGGAACAGGTCTTCCGCAGGAGCTCTTGCACAGATAAAGGAAAAGAAGTATCCGTCTGTGCTTATGGGTTATGGAGATGAGATCGTCCTGGCCGGGATCAGCTATTCGGAGAAGACGAAGGCGCATTCCTGTAAAATAGAGAGGGTGAGGGCGTGACCGGCGGCTTTTCTGCAGGGAATGTTATTTCCAGAGAATCTTTTCTGCGAACCGGATGAAGGATTCCCTCCAGACACCCCAGTCATGGCTGCCGTCCAGAAGTTCGAAGGTATAAGGAACCTCCAGCGTATCCAGCACCTTCAGATAGTCCAGGGTGCTGATGCCGCGGCTGTTGTTATAGGCGATGTCCACGCAGCCGCAGGTCTCGTAGATTTTGCGCGTTCTCAGGACTTCCGGCTGATAATGTGCGGGATCCAGGTCCTGGATGCCTCCGGAAAAGCCTCCGTAATATCCGAACTCCCCGGGATAGATTTTCATCATGTTGTTGGTGGTCATGCTTCCCATGGAAAGTCCGCAGAACGCCCGGTTCTCATATCCGGGAAGGACGCTGTAATAACTTTCCACATAAGGAATGATGCACTCCAGTACGTTGGGAAGGGTTCGGGTCTCGTCCCAGTTAAACCAGGTGTTGTCCATGGTGATGAGGATGGCTTCTTCTGTTTCTCCTGCCCGGATCAGGTTCTGCATGATCACGGGAAGCCTGCCGGAAATCATCCAGTCCACTTCATTTCCGCCGCCGCCATGGGAGACATAAATGGTACGGTAAGTCCGATCAGGCGTATAGCCTTCCGGAAGCCATATTCCCAGCGGCTGTGTGGTGCCGTCGATGGCCGTATAGCTTTCGAAGCGCAGCGTACCGCAGGAAGTTCCCGGCTGTTTCAGTTCATAGCGCAGGGGAACAGGCTCCCTGTCCGGGTCGCCCAGGTCAAATTCGCTCTGGCCGATGGTATGCCCGCCGTTTTTCAGGGGCATATTTTCCGGATCATAGATAGTCTTATCCATGGTGCCGTCCGTGTAAAGAATGGAGAAGCTGTATCCGTAGATTCCGGAGGGCAGCGGAAGAGTCAGGGTATAGACGCTTTCGGAAACAGGGTTCATTTCGTAGGTGAGTTCTTTTCCGGCGGTCACATCCGAGCCGGTTCCAAACATGCCTTTTCGGTAGGAATACGCATCATACGTGGGGATACCGGAATTATCGCCGAAGGCAGTGTAGCTTTCGGTTTCTTCTCTTTTATAAAACTGAAAGCTTCCCTTCAGAAAGACTTTCTCGATTTTACGGTCCGGAGCGGGCTCTTTTTTCGGTTCGGGGGTAACTCCGGGAGGGAAATGCTCCTCCGCAACGGTATATTCTGATGAGGTATCAAAGGTAAAGGTTACCAGCCATTCCCCGTTCCATTCCGGGTGAGTGGTGTTTTTTTCGATTTGGATACTGCTGTATTCGCTCATTTTATCATCCTTTCTTTTGCTGCAGATTTTTATTCAGCCAGTCCGCTGCATGTATTTTATACTAAAATCCGGCGGATTTCCATAAGCTTTTTCCGCTGCCTGCTGACAGTGATAACAAATAATCTCTGTTGGGCTGGGATAATATGTTTTCTTTAAATGCTTTGCCACTCCCAAATCTACAACCGCTCTGTCATACCACTCTTTTATTTCCTGAGTCATATAACAGCACCCCCTTTCGATAGACTTCATTTTCTACAGAAGGAATCTCTTTTCTTGCCTCAAAACGGCTCTTGGTTGCCACAATAATATCTACAGGATGCTTTTTTACTCTGCGAATGGCTTTATAAGCTTTTGCAGTCTCTGCGGCAAGATCTGATACACCATCTGACACGATAATGTAAAAATCCAGATCGCTTTCAGCTGTATAGGTATTACTTGCATAAGAGCCAAACAAATAAATCCGTATAGGCAGAAGCTGTTCTATAAAACGTTTCTTCAGTTCTTCAATTTCGTATATCGGCATAATCATCAGCTCCTTTCCCTATCCGATTGTTTCATAGGTAAATAGTATGCCCAAAATGCCGCAATGGCTTATGTCATAACTACAGTTTCTTCTATTTCTATACTATCCAGTATAAAGGCAATTCATTTATATGGCAACTTTAAAATAATGCAGATTTCCGGCGCTGCATCTGAGCATGAGGAGTGCAGAAAAGGCCGGGTGAAGCTGGTGAGCTTTCAGGAGATGGCCAAAATCCAGCAGGAAGTTTGTCCAGAAGAAATGGAATGGCTGCGTCCTGCGAGAGTAAACCGGCTGGTGTATGGTGCGGAAGAGAAGCCTGTGCCAAAGTAAAAAAAGGTCGGAGAAGAAAAGCTGTTGACAATCTGAAAAGAAGGTGGTTTGATAGAAGCAGGACTTCTGACGGCTGAATGATTGCGCAGAAGAACAGAAAAACAGACAGGTTGGAGGGATGAAACATGGATATGAAAACTCTTTTTTCGCTGGAAGGCAAGGTGGCTCTGGTGACCGGAGCGGCCTACGGGATCGGTTTTGCCATCGCGGAGGCTTTTGCGGGGGCGGGGGCGAAGATCGTCTTTAACTGCAGGAGCCAGGAACATCTGGAGAAGGCCTGCGGGGCCTACAGAGAAAAGGGAATCGAGGCCAAAGGCTATATCTGCGACGTGACGGATGAGCAGCAGGTGGCAGAAATGGTGGCGGATATTGAGAAGGAGCTGGGAGTGATCGATATTCTGGTAAATAATGCCGGGATCATCAAACGGATTCCCATGCTGGAGATGAGCGCCGAGGAGTTCCGCCAGGTGGTGGATATCGATCTGAACGCGCCGTTTATCGTTTCCAAAGCGGTGATACCGGGGATGATCAAAAAGGGGCACGGGAAGATTATCAATATCTGCTCCATGATGAGCGAGCTTGGCCGCGAGACGGTATCCGCCTATGCCGCGGCGAAGGGCGGGCTGAAAATGCTGACGAGAAACATTGCGTCCGAGTACGGGGAGTACAATATTCAGTGCAACGGCATTGGACCGGGATATATCGCCACGCCTCAGACGGCGCCTCTGAGGGAGGTTCAGGCGGACGGTTCCCGTCATCCCTTTGATCGTTTTATTATCGGGAAAACTCCTGCGGCCCGCTGGGGGACACCGGAGGATCTCATGGGGCCCGCCGTTTTTCTGGCGTCGGACGCTTCGAATTTTGTAAACGGACATGTTCTGTATGTGGACGGCGGAATTCTGGCCTACATCGGGAAGCAGCCGTGAGAGCCGGAGCATGAATGTAAGGAAGCAGCCGTGAGAACCGGAGCATGAATGTACGGAAACTGCGGGAGAGGACGGAGAGGACCGGGAAGTATTTTAAAACTACTATAACGTTCGCTGATTAACTGGGCTTTATTCTTACTGGAATCATTTGAAAATATCGTATTTTCACAGTACGGTTATTTATAAAACGGAATATTACATTTCGCTGAAAGCCGCCGCTCCGGAGATAACCGGAGAGAAATGCGGCAGTATTTTAAGGAGGAAAATATCATGAAAATCGCATTAATCAATGAAAACAGTCAGGCCGCAAAAAATGCGGTTATTGAGAAGGCTCTGAAAAAGGTTGTGGAGCCCATGGGCCATGAAGTGAAAAATTATGGAATGTACACGGCGGAGGATGAGTGTCAGCTGACCTATGTTCAGATAGGAATTCTGGCGGCTGTGCTTCTGAATTCCGGCGCCGCGGACTATGTGATCACAGGCTGCGGAACAGGCGAGGGGGCAATGCTTGCCTGCAATTCCTTCCCGGGAGTGATCTGCGGACATGTGGAGGATCCGCTGGACGCCTATACCTTTGCCCAGATTAATGACGGCAACGCCATCGCCATTCCCTTTGCCAAGGGCTTCGGCTGGGGCGGCGATCTGAATCTGGAATACATCTTTGAAAAGCTGTTCTGCGAGGAGAGCGGACAGGGATATCCCAGAGAACGTGCTGTTCCAGAGAAAAGGAATAAGAAGATTCTGGATGAGGTGAAGAAGGTTACCTACAGGGAAATCACCGATATCCTGAAGGAACTGGACAGAGATCTGGTAAAGGGCGCGCTGTCCGGAGAACACTTCAGTGAGTACTTCTTCAGCGACTGTAAATGCGAGAAGATCGCAGCCTGCGTGAAGGAACTGATCGGATAATCATACATATTGATGGGATTCCGGAACCGTTTTTTACTGTTTTTCCCTCTGCTGAACAGACAGAAACACGTATCTTTAGCAAAATGCACATATTTCCATGCGTTTTTTTGCCTTTATTCACATTTTTCAGAACAGAAAACTTGACAAGCTTTGGCAATATGCTATAATTAACTTACATTTAAACGTTGTACAAATAATTTTTGTGCAGATTGCCCCTTCCACGGAACGAAGTGCCTTTCTTCCGGCTGTGAAGGGCAGAAAATGTGAATGATCAGAGAGGAGGAAACACGTAACATGAAGAAAAAACTTTTATCACTGCTCCTTGCAGCGACCATGATCGGATCCATGGTTGTAAGCACCAGCGTATTTGCAGAGGATGAAGCTGCAGCAGAGGAAACCGCGACAGAGGAAGCTCCCGCTGAGGAAGCCGGCGAGAAGAATATTCCGGAGCTTACCACAGAGCCCCTGAAGATTGTTCTGTGGGACATTGCGACAGAGGATCCCACCAAGTCCATTCAGGAAGATGCGGTAGCCAGATTTATGGCTGACTATCCCAACATCACGGTAGAGCAGGTTCATCAGCAGAACGATAACTACAAGCAGCAGCTGATCGTTGCCATGAGTTCCAAGCAGGCTCCCGATATGTATATTCACTGGGGCGGCGGCCCGATGGCCGAGTATTACAAATCCGGTTTTGTAAATGACCTGACGGAAATGTACAATACCTATGATCATCCGGATTTCATCGAAGGCGCGGTTGCACAGGCTTCCTATGACGGCAAGATCCTGGCCATTCCTTTCGGCGGACTTTCCGGCTGCGACATTTTCTATAACAAGACGATCTTTGCTGAGGTTGGCATCGAGGTTCCTCAGACTATCGACGAGCTGGAAGCAGCCTGCGATAAGCTGATTGAGGCAGGCTATGTGCCCTTCTCTCTTGCAAACGGCTCCAAGTGGACCGGCTCCATGTACTATATGTATCTGGTAGCCCGTCACTCCGGAAATGACGAATTCAACGCCGCTTATACACAGGAAGGTTCCTTCACCTCCGACGCCTTTATCTGGGCCGGCGAGAAGATTCAGGACTGGGTAAAGAAGGGCTACTTCCCCGAGGGCGTGAACTCTCTGTCCACAGATGACGGTCAGGACCGTGCTCTTCTGTATGACGGCACCTGCGCGATGATGCTTCACGGCTCCTGGCAGGGCAGAAGCATCATGACAGACAGCCAGGAATGGTATGATCAGAACCTTGGCGTATTCCGTTTCCCGGAAGATGCTGAAGCAGCAGCCAACGGCGTTCCTCAGGACGTTGAGGTTGGTACCGCCATCGGCAACGGCTTCTCCTTCAACTGCTGGAACGAAGACGGTTCCGTAGACCAGGCGAAGCTGGATGCATGCTATGTGCTTGCGACTCAGTATTACAACGACGAAACCTACAACGCAGCTCAGATGGCAGCTTCTACCACTCCTTCCATCAATGGATACGCAGATCAGATCGAGAACGAGATCGACAAGACCGTTGCAGACATCTTCTTCAACGCTTCCAACGTACAGCTGTGGTATGACCAGTATCTGCCCGCTTCCGTAACGGAAGTTCACAAGGACTGCATGACCGAGCTGTTCGGTCTGGAAAAGACTCCTCAGGAGATCGGCGAGGAGCAGGATGCCGCAATGCAGGCTTATCTGGCAGAGAATGCCGGCTGATGAGGCCTTCGTTTTAAGCGCAGGTTTTCCCGTTTATAAAATGGACGGGCTGACAGAACTTCTGCAGCTGATTTCATTTTAAATACAGGTTTTCCTGTCCGTCAGAGCCTGACGGACAGCTGAAGCGGCGAACATGTCCGCAGGAGTGGGCGACTGCTCCTGCGGACAAAATTATAATGGAGGTTTTTCCTGCTGTCTCCGGCCGCGCGGCCCCACAGCCGGAATTTTTTCAGGGAAAAACGGGTTTCAGGAGTTTTTCCCGGAAAGGAGAGAACGTGACAAATAAAAGCAGTCTGGCCAAAAGAAGAGAAAAAAATACGATGATCGCGGCCGTAGTATTTCTCTTTCCGGCAGTTTTTCTGATCATAGTTTACATGCTGTATCCCGTAATCGATACCTTTGTGATCAGCGGCTACAGCTGGAACGGTATTTCTGCTGACAGAACGTTTATTGGACTTAAAAACTGGATCACATTGATCAGGGATCCATCGTTCTGGGCGGCTTTCGGACATAATGTTGTCGTGATGATATTTTCCATTCTGATCCAGATTCCCATCGGTATGCTGCTGGCTACCTTCCTGGATGCAGGAGGAAAGAAATTCAATATCTTCAAGATTCTGTGGTTTTTGCCCTACCTGATGAGCTCCGTAGCCATCGGTTTTCTGTTTACCTATGCGCTTGCCACCAACGGAGGTATTTTCTCCTCACTGGCGACTCTGATCAGCGGACACAAGGTGAGCGTTGACCTTCTGGGAAAGAATCCCCAGGCGCTGTTCGCGGTAATCGGCGTTATGGCCTGGCAGTTCACGCCCTTCTATATGGTATATTTTATTGCCGGGTACGGAAATATCGACACGTCTGTTTATGAGGCGGCCGTTATCGACGGAGCCACCCGGGGACAGTATCTGCGCCACATTGCCATTCCTCTGCTGGGACCGATCTTCAAGACGGCATGCACCATGTCCCTGATCGGCTCGCTGAAATACTTCGATCTGATCTGGAGTATGACCGGAGGCGGTCCTGCCGGCGGCACCGAGCTGATGGCCACCTACATGTATAAGCTTTCCTTCCAGCAGTTTAACATGGGCTACGGTTCCTGCGTGGCGGCGGGCATGTTTATCCTGATTACGCTGATTGCTCTGGTATTCCAGAAGATTTTCGTAGTAAAGGAGGATTATTGATATGGAACAGAAAGAAGTTGATTACAGAAAAGAAAAAATGAAATCCAGGATCGCCTGGGTCGTCGCATTTATTCTTGCCCTGATGTGGTCGGTAGTTGCGCTGCTTCCCTTCTTTTTCATGGTCATGAATTCCTTCCGAAAACAGTTTGACATGCTTTCCCAGGGCGTGTTCCACCTGCCGGATCCGTGGAATTTCCAGAATTATGTGGAAATTGTGTCAAAAGGTTTCTTCGGATACTTTTTGCGCAGCGTGATCGTGGTGGCGGTATGTCTGGTGCTGATGCTGATCATCGCTTCCTTCGCGGCGTACCCCCTGTCCAGAATGCAGTTTAAGGGACGCGGGCTGATATACGCGGGGATCGTGGCCATGATGTCGATCCCCATGCATGTAACTCTGATCCCGATCTTTAAGATGACCACGGATATGGGACTTTATGATACGCTGCAGGCTCTCATCGGGCCCTACGTGACTTTTGCGCTTCCCATGGCTGTCTTCATTCTGACGGCCTTTATGATGACGATTCCCAGGGAAATCGAGGAATCCGCGGAGATCGACGGATGCAACAAGTTCCGGATCTTCTTTTCCATGATTCTTCCCCTTTCCAAATCGGGACTTTCCACACTGGCCATTTATAACGGCGTTTCCATGTGGAATGAATTTGCTTTTGCCAATACTCTGATTCAGAGCGCCGCCAATAAGACCCTGCCTCTGGCCCTGGGACAGTTCAAGGGCGAGCATTCTCTGGACATTCCCATTATCCTTTCGGTTCTGGTGCTGTCCGTGCTTCCCATGATCATTCTGTTTATTATTTTCCAGGACAAGCTGGTAAAAGGTATGATGGCTGGTTCGGTAAAGGGCTGATGTTCGGATGTGACGGCCGCTTTGTGAAAACAGGCGGCCGTTCTTTATATGCCCGGATGCTGCGTGATGCATGCGCAGTCTGAGAAATGCCTGACGGCAGCGCGGGATCTGTCATGCGGAAGGTGTCCGCGGGCGAAGACGCGCACGGGATATTTTTATAAAAATGCCTGCGAACTGCGGGCGGACAGGAGGAAATATGAAGATATATGTTTCAGCTTCAGCGAAGCGGGGCGGGGACGGTTCCAAGGCCAGGCCTCTTCAGTCTCTGGCACAGGCGGCCTGTATCGCCGGCCCCGGCGACAAGGTGCTGGTGGCTCCCGGCGTCTACAGGGAATATGTGGATCCGAAAAGGGGAGGAACCCCGGAGAAGCCCATCGAGTATCGTTCTCAGGTCAAAAACGGAGCGGTGATTACAGGCGCGGAACCCATTAAAAACTGGGAGCATTATGAGGGCGATGTGTGGATGGTGAGGATTCCCAACGGCCTGTTCGGGGATTACAATCCCTACACCACCTATGTAAAGGGCGACTGGTACAATGCCCTGGAGCCGGTTCACACCGGTGAGATCTATCTGGGCGACAAATCCTTTTATGAGACGCCCCGCCTGGAGGAGGTGCTTCATCCCACCGTGTACAAAGGCTCCTGGGATCAGGACGCCTCTCTGTACAAATGGTACACGGAGCAGGATGGAGACGTCACGGTGATCTACGCGAATTTCCGGGGAGCGGACCCCAATCAGGAGGATGTGGAGATCAATGTGCGGCGAAACTGCTTTTATCCGTCAAAAACGGGAGTGAACTATATTACGCTGTCCGGCTTTAAGGTAACCCGGGCCGCCACTCAGTGGGCGCCTCCCACCGCTTATCAGGAGGGAATGCTTGGTCCGCGCTGGTCTAAAGGCTGGATCATCGAGGACTGCGAGGTTTCTCATTCCAAATGCAGCGGCATCACCCTGGGCAAATATCTGCAGCCAAATAATGAAAACAAATGGTCCACGAAATTCACCAAGGACGGTACGCAGAATGAACGCGACGCCATCTGTCAGGCCCAGAGAGAGGGCTGGACGAAGGAGCAGGTGGGCTCCCATATTATCCGCCGCTGTAATATCCACGACTGCGGACAGACCGGTATTGTGGGACATCTGGGCGGCGTTTTCTCGGTGATCGAGGACAACCATATTCATCATATCAATAACAAGCAGGATCTGGCGGGCGCGGAGATCGGCGGGATTAAAATGCATGCGGCCATCGATGTGATCATCCGCAGAAACCATTTCCATCACTGCACCAGGGGCCTGTGGCTGGACTGGCAGGCGCAGGGAACCCGTGTGACTCAGAATCTGTTCCATGACAACATGCCGCCGGAGGGCACGGAGATCAGTATGCCGCTGGCTTTCGCGGAGGATATTTTTGTGGAGGTGTCCCACGGTCCCACACTGATCGACAATAATATTCTGCTGTCGGATGTGGCAGGCCGCCTTTGTACTCAGGGCCTGGCTTTTGTGCACAATCTCATCGCCGGTTCCTTCTCCTATGTGGGTCACGGCACGGACAACGGAGGAAAGCTTTTCTGTACCGACCGGTACACTCCCTATCATGTGCCGCACAGGACGGAGGTTAACGGATTTATGACCATCCTTCACGGGGACGCCCGCTTCTATAATAATATTTTTGTCCAGAAGCCTGTGCGCTCCATGCTCACCGATTATATCAGGGAGAAGCATCTGGAAGGTCTGGGCTTTATGAATATGATCTGCGGAACGAAGCCCTATGACGGCTATCCCAAAGAGGAGGAATATGTGGCCCGCTTTACGGCTGAGAATTATAAGATCCGTGAGGAGAGGGACAAGTATTATGATCATCTTCCGGTGTATTCCGGGGGCAACGTATATTTCAACGGCGCGCAGCCCTATGACGGAGAAGAGGATTATGCGGTGGTGACGGATCAGGTGGAGCTGGCGCTGGTGGAAGAGGACGGAAAATACCGGCTGAGGACGGATCTGTATCAGTATCTTCCGAAGAAAAATAATCAGATGATCTCCACGGAGGTGCTGGGAATGGCCTTTGAGCCGGAGGAGTATTTTGAGAATCCTGACGGTTCGCCCATTGTTTTTGATACGGATTATTTCGGAAAGCACCGGGGCGCGTTTCCGGTTTGCGGGCCTTTTGAGGACGGGGAGGACGCGGAGCGGGAGCTGTTTTAAATAAAAAAGAGGAGGAATTGCAGTTATGAGAGCAACCAGGGAATATCGTCTTTCCTTTACTGAGGAAGCGCAGAAAATCGTGGATCAGCTGACACTGGAGCAGAAGGTGTGGCTGATGAGCGGAAATATCGATATTACGAAGATGACGCAGGAGGATATCGGCGCCATGATGCAGAGCCTGCTGGAGGATGGAAACCATTATAATGTGGTGCCCTACGACGCCGGCGGCCTGGAGGAATTCCATCTTCCGCCCATGCGGTTTGTGGACGGCCCCAGAGGCGTGGTGTGCGGCAACTGGCAGACCACCTGCTTCCCCGTATCCATGGCCAGGGGCGCTACCTTTGACCCGGAGCTGGAGGAAAAGATCGGCCACTGCATCGGAAGGGAAGCCAGAGCCTTCGGCGGCAATCTGTTTGCCGGCGTGTGCATCAACATGCCTTACAATCCCGGCTGGGGAAGAAGTCAGGAGACCTACGGGGAGGAGACCTATCAGATCGGCCGGATGGGCGCGGCTCTTGTGCGGGGCGTACAGGACGAGGATATCATGGCCTGCGTGAAGCACTATGCCTTCAATGATATGGAGAACGCCCGTTTCAAATGCAGCGTTACCTGCGATCAGCGCACGGAGCAGGAAGTGTATCTGCCCCATTTTAAGGACTGTATCGATGCGGGAGCGGCCAGCATCATGAGCTCCTATAACCGGTACAACGGCGTGCAGTGCGGCCATCACAATTATCTGCTGAATCAGGTGCTGAAAAAGGAGTGGGATTTTGACGGCTTCGTGATGTCCGACTTCTGCTGGGGCGTGAAGGATACCGTGGAAGCGGCCAACGGCGGCCAGGACATGGAGATGATGTGGACCCAGTATTTCGGGGACCGTCTGGTGAAAGCGGTTCAGGACGGATTTGTGCCGGAGGAGAAAATTAACGAGGCGGCGCTCCGGATTGTCCGCACGATTCTGGCTTTTGACAGGGGTCATAAGGAGTATGATATGTCCGTGGTGGGCTGCGCGGAGCACATCGCGGTGGCAAAGGAAGCGGCGGAGAAGAGCATCACTCTCATTAAGAATCAGCAGGTGCTTCCTCTGAAGAGGGAGGCCACGAAGAAGATCGCTCTGATCGGCAAACTGGCGGATCAGGCTGTGATCGGCGATCACGGTTCCAGCTGGGTGCGTCCTCCCTATGTGGTGACTCCGGCGGAGGGACTGAAAAAAGCCAATCCGGAATGCGAGGTGATTCTGGACGACGGATCCGATGTGGAACGGGCAAAAGCGGCGGCCAGAGAGGCGGATGCGGTCATCTTTGTCGTGGGCTACAACCATGACGACGAGGGCGAGTTCATCTCCGAGAGCGAAGTGGACAATTATACCGGCGCTGTGGGCGGCGACCGCAAGAACGGTCTGGGCCTTCATGCGGATGAAGCGGAACTGATCCGCCAGGTGGGACCGGTGAACGAGAAGTCGGTTGTGGTGCTCATCGGCGGCAACATGATCATGATGACCGAGTGGTACGACAGCGTAAACTCCATACTGATGGCCTACTATCCGGGAATGGAGGGAGGCACGGCTCTGGCTGAGATCCTGTACGGTGATGTGAATCCTTCCGGAAAACTGCCCTATGTGGTTCCTTATTCCGAGTCGGATCTGCCCTATGTGGACTGGGAAGCGACGGATCAGTATTATGAATATTATCACGGATATACCCGCCTGGAGAAAAACGGAGTGAAGCCGCTGGTTCCCTATGGATTCGGTCTGAGCTATACCACTTTTGAAATTTTGGATCCGAAGGCGGCTGTGGACGGCGATATGCTGAAGGTAACCGCGAAGGTGAAAAATACCGGCGATGCGGACGGCGACGAAGTGGTGCAGCTCTACGTGGGATTTGAAAATTCCGCGGTGGACAGGCCGGTGAAGCAGCTTCGGGGATTTCAGAGGGTCAGCGTGAAGGCCGGCGAAGAAAAGGAAGTAGAGATCACCACGCCTCTGGAGAAGCTGAAATGGTACAATCCTGTGTATCGTGAATGGCAGCTGGAAAAGATGGAATATCCCATTTATGTGGGCTCCAGCTCCGCCCCGGAGGATCTGGCCAGGACGTGCATCGCTCTGTAAAAACAGGGATGAAGAAATGATTCCGGCGGGTAAGCGTACGTTTTCGACAGTGCCTGATATACAGGCGATTCTCTGAAAAGTTCATAATCTCCTTATTTGTTGCAGTATTTTTATGAAATTGATGAATTGTGTGGAAAAAATCTGCACAGATGCTATAATAGAAAAACGAAATGCTTTCAGCAAAAGAAACAAAAGAAAATACAAATCACTGAATTTATTTATCAGAAAAATGCTGAAAATCTGATAGAAATGCCATCAGGGAGAAAAACTGCACAAATTTTTCAAAAACTTTATACAAAATCAGGGAGGGCTTTTATATGGACTATCAGAAAGAGTATCAAAGAAAACTGCGTACCCCGGAGGAGGCCGTACAGATTATAAAGAGCGGAGACTGGGTGGATTATACCTCCAACGTGGGATTTCCTCCTCTGCTGGACGCGGCGCTGGCGAAGCGCCGGGATGAGCTGGAGGATGTGAAGGTGCGGGGAAACCTGATGTTCGGTCCGCTTCAGATTGTGGAGTGCGATCCGGAGAGGGAGCATTTCATATATAATTCCTGGCATTGCTCCTCGTACGAGCGCAGGCTCTGCGACAGAGGGCTGTGCAACTATATTCCCATGATCTTCCGGAATGTGGTGCCCTATTATCGTCATTTCCTTACGGTGAACGTGGCCATGATGAGCGTGACGCCCATGGATCAGCACGGATACTTTAATCTTTCCTGCGCCACAGGCGTGGCCCGGGGAATCCTGGACAAGGCGGACGTGGTGATCCTCGAGGTGAATGAACAGCTTCCCAGGATCTACGGAGGCTTTGACGAGATCATTCACATTACGGATGTGGATTACGTGGTGGAGGGGAAGCATGATCCTCTTCCCCAGTTTCCTGTGGCGAAGGCTACCCGGGAGGATCAGGAGATTGCCAGGCATATCATCAGTTTTATTAAGGACGGCTCCACGCTGCAGCTTGGTATCGGAGCCATGCCCAACGTGGTGGGGACCCTCCTGGCAGAGTCGGATGTGAAGGATCTGGCCATGCATACGGAGCTGTGCGGAGACGCCTATTATAATCTGTTTAAGGCGGGGAAGCTGACGAATAAGTGCTGCAGCCTTCACAGACATAAGGGGATGACCGGCATGGTGTTCGGCTCCCAGGATCTGTATGAGTGGGTGAATGAAAATCCCGGCGTGGCTGTGGCGCCTCTGGAGTATGTGAATGCCCCGGAGACCATCGCCCAGCTGGATAATATGATCTCCATCAACAGCTGTATTTCCGTGGACCTTTACGGTCAGGTCTGCGCGGAGAGCGCGGGACTGAGGCATATCAGCGGCACAGGCGGCCAGCTGGATTATCTCACGGGCGCAGCCATGTCCCGGGGAGGCAAGGCATTTATCTGTATGCCCTCCACATTTGAGGACAAGGCGGGGGTGATGCATTCCCGGATCGTACCGTATTTTAACGGAGAGATCGTTACGGACCCCCGCAGCCAGGCCTATTATATCGTGACAGAATACGGCGCGGTGAATCTGGTGGGACTTTCTACCTGGGAGCGGGCGGAGCAGCTGATCTCCATCGCTCATCCCAGGTTCCGGGATGAACTGATCCTGGCGTCCCAGAAGCAGAAGATCTGGAGAAATTCCAATAAGAGATGAGGAATGGGAAACCAGGGAGAAAATTATGGATTTGAGGAAACTGCCCGGATGAAACGATATGGAATGGCAGCAGAAAATTCGTGATTTTCTGGATGCTGCAGAGAATCCGCATAAAGAAAAACAAGACGTGCAGGAAATGATCCTGTACGTCTCGTTTTATCATTGAAAAAAATCTTATTCTTCTTCTATCGGGGCCATATGCGCTTCCACAAATTTTCTGAGGAGAATGTTCAGGGTGTCTTTTTCCTCGTCTGATAAAGAGGCAAATATGGAACCGGCATTTACGCTTCCATATTTTTCCAGGTCACGGAAGATATATCTGCATTTGCAGAACAGACCATATGTAAGTTCATCTCTGGTCATCTCCATGGTATCCAGTTCATGCAGACTGTAGTTAGGAATATTGCTCCCGGAATGGCTGCTGCTGCCGGAGCTGTGGTGATGATGTTTATGTTGGGAGCTGCTGCTTGTGATGGCGCTTCCGGCAGGTCTTTTTTTACCCAGGGGAATATGAAAATATTCCTTCCCTCTGTCGCATCGCAGATGATCTTCCGTGCAGTGTTTGCTGCAGTAGGGACATACGTTTTCGCTTTCTTTGCTTTTTTTCCATCCAAACATAAGAATTCTCCTCCGGTGTTTTTATCAGTCTTTTCTTTGTTTGACCCGTTAAAGTCTCGGCTGTTTCATAAGACACAGCAGAATGCTGATCTATTCAGCAGATGCATTTATAACACACTACAAAAATATAAGATGATTGACAATTTTTGTATTTATGTTCTATTATATGGCTTTGGAATAAATTGCACATATAATACCAAAAACTGTTATCCTTAGTTTACCATGAATCTGATCAAATCACAACTATATATTATCTTTTTTTTAGATATATTTTGGAGAATACAGGTATCGTTTATTTATGATTTTGGCGGAAAGGCTGAAATCGCATGACCGGGAACTATTTAAGCGCTGACAGGGCGTTTCGTGAAAATATATTGACATTCATGCAAAAAAGTGTTCATTGAAAAAATATATTGGCGGTGAGCGGGCAGGTATCAGGAAAGAATAAAACGAGGAGGAAAAGGGGATGAAGACCAGCAGAATTGTTATTTATAACGACGGCCGGGGGATGAGTGACGCGCTGAGCGAGGTGGAGAGGTTCGGCGCGGATCAGGGGCTGAATTATAAGGAGGCCCTTAGACTTCGCCTTCTGGCCGAGGAAATGATGAGGATGGTCCGGAGCATGATGGGCAGATTTCGGGGAAGCTTCTGGGCGGAAGGTACTGAAAGGGAAGCGGAGCTGTACCTGGAGGCCCGGGCCCGGGCGGATTATGAACCGCAGAGACAGCTTCCTGCCTTTCCCGGCAGAGGGGAAAATCTGATGCCCCGGGGATTTATGGGAAGGGTCCGCGGCATTTTTGAAGCCTTTATCATCAGCACCGACGCGGCAGGTCTCTCTCTCAGGGAGTATGAAGGAATGATCACCTCCGGAGATTTCAACGGCTTTATGTATGACCGGATGTGGACCATGAGCCGGTTTAAAAACGGAACGGGAGAATCCATATCCGGCAGCGGGAGGGCAGGATGGAATGGGGATGAACCGGGGAATTCTATTGTGGAAAGGATGGCGGACGAGGTTCTGGTGGGAATGCATTCGGATATCGTCCAGGTTGTGATTAAAAAGACGTTTTGACTGCAGCCTGTTTCTGTCGCTATTTCATGCAGATTTTCCCCATATTGTGAAAAGTGACGGCGCTTTTATTTTTCACAATATGGAGGAAATTTTCGATGAAATACAAAGTGCTTTGTTGTATAATCATGTTATGATTTGTCAGTCAAACGGGAATGAGTTTTATGGCTGTATGAGAAAGCATGGATTTTGACGGCCGAATTATTTTATGCAGCGCAAAGGGAGCAGAAAAGAGAAATGCCGGCTGTACGGTACGGGAGAAGGAATATGAAAATAGAAGTAATTCGAGGGGAAGAGGAATGGCAGAGAGCCGGGGCTTATTCTGTGCGGATAGAGGGCATGAACCGGCAGCATCATATTTCTCTTCGGGAGGAGTTTGACGAGCATGACGGGGAGGGTACGCGGTATATCATTCTTCTGGACGACGGATATCCCGTGGCTACCTGCCGGTTTTATGAACTGGATAAGGAGAGGGTGATGATCGGACGCGTGGTGGTGCTTCCGGAATACCGGGGGAAGGAGCTGGGGCGCCGTGTGATCAGTGAGGCCGAGCAGTGGATCGGTGAGCTGGGCTATCAGGTGATGGAGATTGACAGCAGGACGGTGGCCGCGGGGTTTTACCGGAAGCTGGGTTTTTCCCTGGTGGACGGCACTGTTGTGAGGAGCGGCGTGTTTGACTGCGTCCGGATGAGGAAAAGGATCGGTCCTTCTTCCGCAGCAGTCAGTCCTTCTTCCGCAGCATCGGAAGGATGATGAGCAGCGCTCCCAGGAAAAAGTTTGGAGAGGTTTTTTCGTGGAGCAGCAGGATTCCCAGCAGCATAGAGGAGATGGGCTGAACCGGATAGAAGGAAGCGCATCTGGCAGCAGGGGTGATGGACAGGGCGTAATTCCATGCGGCGTGGGACAGGGCGGTGCATACGATACAGATATACAAAAGCGGCAGCACCATGGTTCCGGAAAACCGGATTTCGGTATGGGTGATGCTTAAATAGGTAAGCGCTGCCGGCAGGGCGAACACGGCTGCGATTCCCATTCCATAGCCGGTTACCATCAGGGGAGGATATTTTGCAGTCAGTTTTTTTATGTGAATGGTGGTGAAGGACCAGAGGATCACGGAGAAAAAGCAGCAGCCGACTCCCAGGGGATTCAGACTGCCGTCCGGAGTGCCGATGATGACCGCGGCGCCAAGGACGGTAATAACCAGCGAAATCAGCGCTTTTTTGCTCATTTTTTCCTTCAGCAGAAGGACGGCAAAGAGGGAGATGAACACGGGGTTCATGGCGTTGATCAGGGAAGAGAAGGAGGAGCTGGTGTACTGGATGCCGAAGAGAAGGGCGGCGTTTGATATAAAATAGCCGAAAAATCCCACCAGAAGCAGCTCTCCCAGATCCTCCCTCTGGAAATGTCTGAGTCTGCGTCCGTGATTTTTCTTCCGGGCAAGGCTGATGAGCAGAATGGAGGAGATGGAAAAACGGAGAAATAACAGTAAAAGGGCAGGGATTCCCGGCAGAACGAGCCTGCTCGCCACATAGAGGCTGCCCCAGATAAATACGGTGACGAAGGGAATGAAGGTTTCCTGATGAATACGGATACTTTTTGTCATGGCGGTGATGCTCCTTTGAAAATTTTCCGGCTGTGCGCTTGCGCGGGC
The DNA here is from genome assembly GCA_947626985.1 of uncultured Lachnospiraceae bacterium. Lineage (GTDB taxonomy): Bacteria > Bacillota > Clostridia > Lachnospirales > Lachnospiraceae > Blautia_A. Next base: position 41,431 of record CANQUG010000001.1, read on the forward strand.
TGGATATTTTTTATTCTTGGCTCAGTATAGCGGATATGGTATAATTAGTCCAATATGAAAAATTTTATATTTCATAGTTTTAAACTATGAATTTCCCGCGGTGGGGATGAGAGTTACTTTTGAGGGAGAGAGCGGATGACGATTAATCAGATGATGTATTTTCAGACGGTTGCCCGGGAGGGGCATATGGGAAGATCGGCGGAAAAGCTGCTGATCGCTCAGCCCAGCCTCAGCGTATCCATGATGAAGCTGGAGGAGGAGCTGGGAGTGACGCTGTTTGACCGGCATGGGCACAGTCTGGTTCTGACTTCGGACGGGAAAGCCTTTCTGAGGCATGTGAATCGGGTCCTGGAGGATTACAGGAATGCGCTGGAGCATATGTCGAGGCTGGCTGCGGAGCATGAGAGACGGATTGCCGTGGGCTGCGTGGCGTCTGTGTTTTATGAATATCTTCCCGAAAAGACGGCGCTGTTTTTCAGGGAAGAAAAAAACCGGGATGTGAAGATCAGTTTTGATACCGGGATTACTTCGGAGCTGATTGAAGATCTGAAGAGAGAGAAATATGATTTTATTCTCTGTTCGGAGACCAGAGATCCGGAGATTGAGCAGGTTCCGATTATTCAGGAGCCGCTGGTGCTGATCGTTCCTGAGGAGGGAGTCCGGGGCTGGTTTGGGGCAGCGGGCGGAAGCGAGGGATGGAAGGAAATTTCCCGGCTGCCGTTGATTGGGTACGATGAGACTTCTGCCATGGGCCAGATTTTGAAGGACATGGCAGCGGAGGAGCAGACGGTTTTTCAGTTCAGTTACCGCCTGCCGGACGAGCAGTCCATTGCGGCTTTTGTGGAGAGTGGGCTGGGCTGCGCCATTGTGCCGGATACCTCGGTTCTGAAGAAGTATTCTGTAAAGAAAATTTTACTGCCCCGTTCCGGGTATTGCCGGAAGATCTGCCTCACTGTGCGGAAAGGACATAAAAGTATGGGGGCGGCCGGGAGATTAGCGGAGTTTCTGGCCGGTACAATCATTTAGGTTTTGATTGATATGCTCTTTGTATTATGGTGATTATAGATTTTTTTTAATGGATTCCTGTGTGAAACTGTCAGAGAAAATTTGGGGTTGACCTTTATGATGTTTGTCGTTATACTGAATTTATTAAACTATACAAAAACTAATTTTAAATTGTATAAAAAGATTAATGAGGCGATGGATGAGTGAGGAGCTGAAAGAAATTTTTGACCGGTATGGCGGGCTTATGAGAACATCTGAACTCAAAGCGACCGGTTATTATTATAAAAAGATCCGGAAACTGATTGAAACAGGGGAAATTGAACAGGTGCGCCGGGGATATTACCAGTGTTCAGGGACGGATTCATTTTCGGATATTTCAATCATAACAGCGCTCTTTCCAGATGGTGTGCTATGTATGGAAAGTGCGTTGGATTATTATGGGTATACGGACCGGACTCCGTCGGCATGGCATCTGGCAGTGGATAATAAGAGTACGAGGACAAGATTTTATATTGATTATCCTGTTATTAAGCCGCATTTTATTCAGAGCGACCGCTATCGGGCTGGAATAGAGCAGGTCAGGATCGATGGAAAAATAGTCAAGATATATGACAGGGAGCGTACGATCTGTGACCTGCTTCTTCATAGGAATAAAGTGGATGGGGAGGTTTTTAATCTGGCGATTCAGAGATATATTCTTGATCCCGGGAAGGTGGAAGCAAGGCTCATGAAGCATGCAAAACTGCTTCGTGTCGAGAAAAAAGTACGGGAGGTGCTGGGGGTATGGCTATAAAGAATATAGCGGCTTCGGTGCTTACAAGGTTGAAAAATCAATCGAAAGAAGAGAAAATTTCGTTTCAGATGGTGCTTCAGCTTTTTGCGCAGGAGGAGTTTTTAAGGAAATTGTCCCGTTCAGAATATGCCGGAAGCGAGAAGAAGCAGTAGATGTACTGTTAGAAATTTTTGATTTTTTGTATTAGTTTCCGGATGGACCAAAAAAATATTTACAGGGAGGTCAAAATGCTGGATTTTCAAAATCTTGAGAAATACAAGGAGAATAATCGCATAGAGGCAAAAAAGGCGTTGGGAGGTTTGCCGCACAGTATTTGGGAAACTTATTCGGCATTTGCCAATACGCTTGGTGGAATTCTGCTTCTTGGTGTTGAGGAACACAAAGACAAGTCACTGCATCCTGTAAATCTTCCGGATCCGGAAAGGCTGGTAAAAGAATTTTGGGATATCGTAAATAACCCTAATAAGGTTAGCGTCAATATTCTTGCGTCAGAAGATGTAACTATTCGTCAGGCGGAAGGAAAAAATATCATCGTGATTCGTGTACCCCGTGCACAGCGAAAGGACCGCCCGGTTTATGTGGAAGGGAATCCCATGACTGGCACATACCGCAGGAATGGTGAGGGAGATTATCGTTGTACAAAAGAAGAAGTGTTTGCCATGACGCGGGACGCTTCTATAAAAACGCAGGATATGCAGGTGCTTGAAGAAATGGATATGGATGTGTTTTGCTATGATAGCGTGCATAGTTATCGCTTGCGGATGAAATATGCCAGGCCAGGGCATGTATGGGAGGAGTTGAAGGATCAGGACTTTCTTTTTCGGCTTGGAGCTGTTGGCCGGGGCTCAGATGGCAAACTTCACCCGACGGCAGCCGGACTTTTGATGTTCGGATATGAATATGAGATCATACGGGAATATCCCATGTATTTTCTGGATTATCAGGAACGGATGGAGGATGATGTTCGCTGGACGGATCGAATTGTTTCTTCTTCCGGGGACTGGAGCGGGAATGTGTATGACTTTTATTTTCGTGTATATAATCGGCTTTCACAGGATATAAAAGTTCCGTTTCGTGTTGAAAACGGCAGCCGGGTAGATGACACGCCAGTACATACCGCATTGCGCGAGGCACTCGCAAATTGTCTTGTCAATGCAGACTATTATGGGCACCAGGGACTGGTTATTATTCGAAAAAATGATCAGATTACGTTTTCCAATCCCGGGGCATTTCGGATTGAAATAGAGACGGCCAAAAGCGGCGGTGTTTCCGATCCGAGGAACAGTGCACTGCTCAAAATGTTTAATCTGATTGATATCGGGGAACGTGCGGGAAGTGGTATCCCGAATATATACTTTGTATGGAAAAATCAAGGCTGGAAGGAGCCTGCTATTGTGGAAGGATTTGAACCGGAACGTATCACGTTGAAGCTTTCTACGGAAAAAATCGACGATAAAAAATCGGCGATAAAAATCGGCGATAAAAAATCGGCGATAAAAATCGGCGATAAAAAATCGGCGGTAAAAGAATCCATAAAAATTCAGATTATAGAGTTCCTCACAGATTATGCAGAGGCTAAAACGTCTGAGATTGCAGAATATATTGGGCTGAAGCCATCAAGAACCCGTGATTATCTGAAAGAATTAATTTCCGAAAATATCGTGGTTGCCGAAGGGGCGAACCGCAATCGGATCTATCGGCTGAAAGCATGAGATTTATAAAATAGTATGAGTAGAAAGAGGGACGGTAAAGAGGGGGATGAACATGGGGTTCATGGTTGCTGATCAGGGAAGAGGAGGAGAAGGAATGTGTTATTTCACCACATTTATTTTATAAACGGAACGGCGTATGCCGGGAAATCGACGATGGTAAAGCTGCTTGCGGAAAAGTACGGCGGTATTGCCTGTGAAGAAAATTATCATAACAGGCTGCTTCCGGAATTGAACAGTGAAGAGTTTCCCGGTCTGACTTATACCAGGGATCTGAAAGACTGGCACGATTTTATCCGGAGGACGCCGGATGAATATGAAGCATGGGTCGACAGCACTTCAAAGGAATGCGAAACGCTGGAACTGAAAATACTGGAAGAGCTGAGCAGGCAGGAAAAACCGATTTTTGTGGATACCAATATTTCTGTTGAAACGCTGAAGAAGATTGCTGATTATGATCATGTATTGATTATGCTGGCAGATCCGCAGATATCCGTGCAGCGTTTCTTTGAACGTCCGGATCGGGAAAAGCAGTTTCTGTATCAATTAATGATGGAGGAACCTGATTCGGAGTATGCGCTGAATAACTTTCGGCGATGCCTGGCGCGTATCAATTCCCGGGAACGATATGACCGCTTTCTGGATTCGGGTTTTCATGTGATTGTCAGGGATGAGAGCAGAAGCATTGCGCAAACATTAGCCCTTGTGGAGAAGGCGTTCGGTTTGGACCGTTAAAATTTCGTCAGATACATATATCTTCGACTTTCCATGTTTTCATACTTTTGCGGTGTGCCAGACCTTGAAATATGTATCTTTTTCCTTTATATTTGTTCTTACGGGCAGATTTTACGGGAAAGTTTTTATAAATATACGTTCAGGAGTATTACAATGAGCAGGTTAATTATTTTAAGAGGAAATTCAGGGAGCGGAAAATCCACCGTCGCCAGGGCTCTCCAGAGGAGATTTGGGAGAAATACTCTTATTTTGCCGCAGGATACTGTGCGAAGAGAGATGTTGTGGGCACAGGATGGCTATGATACAGCGGCGCTTCCTCTTCTCATATCTTTGCTGCATTACGGATATGAGAACAGTCCGATTACTATTTTAGAAGGAATACTGAATGCGAAATGGTACAGACCATTATTTGAAGCGGCGCTTGAGTTATTCGGCGGGGATATTTTCGCTTATTATTATGATCTGCCTTTTGAGGAAACTCTGAAACGACATGAATCAAAGGCAAAAAGACTGGAATTCGGAGAAAAGGAAATGCGCCGGTGGTGGAACGAAAAAGATTACATCGGCTTTATTCCCGAGAAGACAATCAACGAAAAAATGTCTTTGGATGAAACCGTGGAAATGATTATTTCTGATGTGGGGATGATTTCAGATAAACCGGATGAAGTGCAGTTTCGTGTAATGACGATCGGGGATTACGAAAAGGTATATGATCTTTGGATGTCCTGTAAGAATATGGGGTTCAATAATCTGGATGATTCGAAAGAAGGAATAGAGAAATTTTTGCTGAGAAATCCCGGGATATCTTATGTGGCAGAAGAAGCGGGCCGCATTGTTGGGATTGTTCTTTCCGGGCATGACGGACGGAGGGGATATATCTATCATATGTCTGTTGCGGAGGACCATCGTAAACAGGGGATTGGCAGCAGACTTTTGGAAAACAGCCTCGCCGCGCTGAAGAAGGAGGGTATCCATAAGGTCGCTTTGCTGGTATTCAACAGGAATGAAGCGGGGAATGCATTCTGGGAGAAGCATGGATTTACGATCCGGGAGGACGTTGCGTACAGGAACAGGGCTTTGACGGAGATGATACGAATCGATACATAACTGCGAGGCTGAATGGAAATTTCTTTGAATCATTTCATTGAGGCACGGCGGCGTTTCAACTTTTGCTGTTGACAACAGATGTACTGTGCAGTACGATGTATGATAAGGAGGCACAGTATATGAATCTTGATGACTGGAAATCGCAAATCAAACGGGGGACACTTGAGTTTTGTGTTCTGCTGATGATCAGGCGGAGAATGTCTTATGGGTATGAAATTATCAGCACCCTGGAAAAATATCCCATTTTGGCTGCAAAAGAGAATACAATTTATCCGCTGCTGAGAAGGCTGCTGAAAGAAGAGTATATTTCGTCTTCATGGCAGGAAGGTACCGAGGGCCTGCCCCCGCGAAAATATTATTCCGTGACGGACAAAGGGCTTGCGTATATAGCCGCGATGTCAGAAGAATGGGATAATCTGCTGAATGCAGTCAATGAAATGAAAGGAGAATGAATTCATGAATAATCTGCTGAACGATTATCTCGAAAAAGTCGAACGATATCTGAAGCCTTTACCCGTCTCTGAACGTGCTGACATTGTAAAAGAAATGAAAAGCGAAATCCTTGAATTGCTGGGCGATGGAAAAAGCACGGAGGAGATTATGGAGCGTCTGGGCAGTCCTGAAGAACTGGCAAAAGCCTATTTGGGCGATCTGATTTCCAGGAGCAGTTCTTTCAGTCGGAACAGAGTCCTTGCGCTCTGCGCATATTACAGTCTTGTGAGCTTTTCAGGACTGGTTGTGATTCCGGTTCTGGGAATCTGCGCTCCGGCTTTCATGCTTTCAGCCGTTATTGTCATGATCGGCGGAATCCTTAAACTGATTGACGCGCTGCCTTTTTTGCATATTCCTTATGCAGAGCATATTGTCGTTATGAGTGTTGAGAATCCTGTCCTGATACTTGCTACCTGTTTCATTGTCGGCGCAGTCATGTTTTTGGCAGGTTATGGCTGCTGGAAACTGCTGATTGGCTATATTAAAACAGTCAGCAGGACAAGGCGGCGGCTCTCAGCCTGAACAGTCAGCAGACATATTCTACAGCACGGAGAAAAAGTATGAAGAAGATTTATGTGCATGGCCTGGGACAAGCGCCGGACAGCTGGAAAAAGACCATAGAATATGCAGGCGGAGATAAAAATTGCCTGTGTCCCGATTTAACAAAAATGAATTGCGGGGGAAGAGTTACCTATGGCAGTCTTTACGCAAAATTTTCAGATGAGTGTAATCGCTGTCATGATTCTGTTTCATTGTGCGGTTTGTCCCTCGGCGGCGTACTGGCTCTGAATTATGCGGTTGAGTATCCGGAAAAGGTTCATTCCCTGATTTTGATTGCGGCGCAGTATAAAATGCCGAAGCGATTGCTGACGCTGCAGAATATCCTTTTCAGAATGATGCCTGAGAGCGCGTTTGCCCGGATGGGATTTTCCAAAAAGGATAGTATCAGCCTTTGCAGAACAATGTCGGACCTGGATTTTGGCAAATCTCTTGATAAAATCACCTGTCCGGCACTGATCATCTGCGGAGGGAAGGATTCTGCAAATCTGAAAGCGTCGAAGGAGATGGCCGGAGCAATAAAGGGCAGCAGGCTTGCGGTTGTCAGCGGGGCGGGACATGAAATAAACATGGAAGTCCCGGAAAAACTGGCGAAGATTATTCGGGATTTTTATGAAACCTGCTGCACTTCCGCATGAACCGCTGAAAAGAAAGAGGAATAGAGTATGAAGGGGGAGGCAGCTCACATGACCCGGATTCGATGTGTTGTGGAGCGCATAACGTACCAGAATCCGGATAACGGATATTCTGTTATAAAATGTGCCGTGAAAAATTATAATGGTCTGGTGACCGTGGTGGGAAATCTTCTTGATATCAATGTGGGCTCGGTACTGCTGATCGACGGAGACTGGAAGGTGGACGCGAAGTACGGCAGGCAGTTTACGGCTCAGACCTGGGAGGAAACGATGCCCGCCACGGTGTTCGGCATAGAGAAGTATCTGGGCTCCGGTCTGGTAAAAGGCGTAGGGCCCAAATATGCCAGGCGTATCGTTCAGCAGTTCGGGACGGATACGCTGGAGGTGATCGAGACGGACGTGCAGCGGCTTCTGGAGGTTTCCGGCATCGGGCGAAAGCGGGTGAACCAGATCGCGGAGAGCTGGCAGCGGCAGAAGGAGATCAAGAATGTGATGCTTTTTCTCCAGGATCACGGCGTCAGTACCGCGTTTGCGGCGAAAATTTACCGTCAGTACGGCAACGAGAGCGTGGAAAAGGTGAAGGAAAATCCTTTCCGGCTGGCGGACGATATCTGGGGAATCGGTTTCAGGACTGCGGATGGTATTGCGTCAAAGCTGGGGATTGCCAGGGAGGCCTTCGTCAGACTGCGCAGCGGCATTATGTACACTCTAAGCGAGCTGGCGGATGAGGGTCATGTGTACGCCCGGAGGGAGCAGCTGGTGAAAAAGGCAGCGGAGCTTCTGGAGGCGGAGGAATCCACCATCGTAATGACCATGGATCAGATGTTTCATGACAGGGAGCTGATCCGGGAAAAGGTTTCAAGACCTCAGATGTTTCCGGAGGGAATGGCCGTTCCGGAGGACGCCGCCGCGGAGGTGGAGGAGGAATGCGTGTACCTGCCGCCCTTTTATTTCTGCGAGGCAGGCGTCGCCGCCAAACTGAAAAAGCTGGCGGCCGCTCCCGCTTCCGACAGGCTCTGGACCTCCCTGATGAAGGCCAGGAAGAGTACGGGAAATGAGAAGCTTTCCGTGGACGTGGCGAGGATCCAGAAGATCTCGGGCATGGAGTACGACGCAATTCAGGCGGAAGCGATCCGGGAGGCGGCCACTGCCAAGGTGCTGGTGCTTACCGGCGGTCCCGGCACAGGAAAAACCACCACTACCCAGGGAATCATTGCGGCCTGCCGCGCCTTTGGGCTGAAGATTCTCCTGGCGGCTCCCACAGGGCGGGCGGCGAAGCGGATGACCGAGACCACCGGACTGGAGGCGAAGACCATTCACCGGCTGCTGGAATATAAACCTCCCGAGGGATATCAGAAGAATGAGGAGACGCCGCTGGAGGGGGATGTTCTCATTGTGGATGAGTGCTCCATGATCGATATTGTGCTGATGAATGCGCTGATGAAAGCGATTCCCTCCCACATGCGCCTGATCCTGGTGGGGGATATCGATCAGCTTCCCTCCGTGGGCGCGGGAAATGTGCTGCGGGATGTGATCGATTCCGGGGTGTTTCCCGTGGTGCGTCTGACCCGGATTTTCCGCCAGGCCCAGACCAGCCGGATCGTGATGAACGCCCACCGGATCAACGCGGGTCAGCTGCCGGATATTTCCAATGGAAAACATACGGATTTCTTCTTTATGACGCAGGAGGATCCGGAGCTGGCGGTGAAACTGATCGTGGAGCTGGTGAAGAAAAAGCTTCCTGATTTTTACGGAACGCCGTCCAGTATGATTCAGGTGCTGACGCCCATGCAGAGAGGCGCGGCGGGGGCGACGAATCTGAATCTGGCGCTGCAGGAGGCTCTGAATCCGCAGGGAGAGGGACTGCGGAGAAGCGGATTTGTCTTCCGGGCCCGTGATAAGGTGATGCAGATCAAAAATAATTACGATAAGGAAGTGTTTAACGGGGATATCGGAATCATAGAAGCCGTGGATATGCAGGAGAGAACCCTGAGAGTCTGTTTTGACAGCCGGAGCGTGGAGTATGATGTGTCGGAACTGGATGAGCTGGTACATGCCTATGCCACTACCATACATAAGGCTCAGGGCTCCGAGTATCCCATTGTGGTCATGCCGGTGCTGATGAATCACTTTGTGATGCTTCAGAGAAATCTTATTTATACCGGAATCACCCGGGCAAAAAAGATCCTGGTCATGGTGGGAGCGAAGAGGGCTCTTGCCTATGCCGTGGGGAATGTGACGGTTACCAGGAGAAATACCCTTCTGAAGGAGCGCCTGTCCGGGGAAGTCGGGAGAAAGAGAGAGACGTCGTCAGATTCCGATTTTGGAACAGCCTCTGGTTTTGAAACAGCTTCTGATGTTAAGACAGCCTCCGGTTTTGGGACGAATTCCGGAGAGAAATGAAAATGTAAAAATCAAATGTGAGGAGGAGACAAAGATGAAGAAGGAACCTGTGTTAAAAATTAAGATTGAAGCCAACGGCGAGTCCGTTCACATGAAGTGCGAGGCGGGAGAGGTGGACATGATTCCCTTTAAGGGATATGTGGACTGTCCGCTGTTTCACGGGATCGTAGTTCCCTGCGGCGTAGATACCCAGGTGGTGAATGCGGCCGGGGTGCGTCATATGTCCGCCAGATATATGCTGGTGGGAAAGGATGAGGACGGTCAGGACGCCAGCATTTATGTGGAAAATAACGGATGGTTTGACGACGCCGCGAGGACGATGCCGTTTCACACGGTTCCCACTTTTCTCACGGACAGTGAGAAGCTTGGGCCATACCTGCACCGGAATCAGTTTATCGGGGAGGGGCGTATCGAGGAGGACGGACTCTGGATTTATTTTTATGAGATCGAGCATACGGGCGGAGGGACAAAATAGTCCCTCCGTTCTTTTTTATGAATTTCCGGCAAAAAAATTAAAGGTGGTTATTTTTTCAGGACAGGGATTATAGATTGGGGGAAGGGCTATGCCTGAAAAAGCAGCAATGGAAGCGCGGAAGAAGAAACGCCGGCAGGAGTATCTGGAGCAGAAAGAGTACCGCTGCTTATTAAGCAGTGCGCAATGCATCCTGCAAAGCGCAGGCAGGCTCATCAGCGGCATATGGGGAAGCAAATGAAGATATAATGCTGCATTTGCAAACGTAAAAAAGCATTGACGGCATTGGGAAAGCATGTTACATTATACTCGTTAAGTTCAATGATGCAGGTATTAAATGTGTAAGTGCGAATGTAATATTTTACTGGAGGAGGTATAAGATGAGCAGTCAGACTTTGCGCGAAGCCAGAAGATATGAAGAGGCAACCGGACAAATGATAGCGCCGGAGGAAAGGCCTGCGTTTCATCTGTCTACTCGTGTCGGATGGACGAACGATCCAAACGGATTTTCCTATTATAAGGGCAAATACCACATGTTTTATCAGTATCACCCCTATGCTCCCTATTGGGGCCCCATGCACTGGGGGCACGCAGTGAGCAAAGATCTTCTCCACTGGGAATATCTGCCGGCAGCGCTGGCTCCGGATTCCCCCTATGACAGAGACGGATGTTTCAGCGGAAGTGCCGTGGAACTGCCGGACGGAAGACAGCTGCTGATGTATACGGGCGTTCTGAGTACGCCCCAGCCGGACGGAACCATGCGGGAAATGCAGACCCAGTGCCTGGCCACAGGCGATGGGATCGATTATGAAAAATACAGCGGAAATCCTGTGCTTGATGCCGGGGATCTGCCGGAGGGCAGCAGCAAATACGATTTCCGCGATCCGAAAGTGTGGAAAAAAGAAGACGGAACCTACCGCTGCGTGATCGGGAGCCGCCCTGCGGACGGCAGCGGCCAGATTTTACTGTACAGCAGTCCGGACGGGTTTCAGTGGAAATTTGAAAAAGTGCTGGTTGAAAATAAAAACCGGTACGGCCTGATGTGGGAATGTCCCGATTTCTTTGCCCTTGACGGGAAGCAGGTATTGCTTGTGAGTCCTCAGGACATGCTGCCGGAAGGGTTCGAATATCACAATGGCAACGGTACTTTGTGTCTCATCGGGACATATGATGAGAAAACGGATACCTTTACGGAAGAGTATAATCAGTCCATTGATTATGGAATCGACTTTTATGCGCCTCAGACAGTGCTCACGCCGGATGGAAGAAGGGTTATGATCGGATGGATGCAGAACTGGGATACCTGCAGTATACATACCCAGAACCGGGGCGTGAAGTGGTTCGGACAGATGAGCCTGCCCAGAGAGCTGTCCATTAAAAACGGACGTCTGTATCAGAAACCTCTGCGGGAGCTCGACGATTTGCGCAGGAATAAGATCAGCTATGAGGATGTGGTTTTCACAGATACGATTCGTCTGGACGGGATCGAAGGCAGAAGGGTGGATCTGGAGATAGAATTAAGCGCGGGGGAGGAAGAACTGTATAAAAAGTTTGCGGTCCGGTTCGCGCAGAATGAACAATACCATACCGCTGTCAGCTTTCGTCCTGCTGAGCGCATCCTGAAAGTGGACCGGAAGTTCTCCGGTTCCCGCAGAGCCGTGATTCATCAGCGGCGGTGCGAAGTGAACTCAGAAAACGGAAAGCTGAAGCTGCGGCTGATTCTGGATCGCTTCAGCGTTGAAATATTTGTGAATGACGGAGAGAAGGTAGTGTCAGCCACCATGTTTACAGGGCAGGAAGCGAAAGGGATTTCCTTCTTTGCATCCGGCCGGGTAAAGATGAATGTTGTGAAATATGATCTGACCGGAGAATAAAAATACATTCTGTTTTGCATTTTTGTAAAAGAAAATAAAAGATAGTAAAAGAAAGGCTGCTGTTGAAGTTCCGGATCTAAGATTACCGGGGTGAAACAGCAGCTTTTATTATGAGAACAAAAACATCAGCTCTGAGAACAAAAATATCAGTTATGAGAACAAAACTCCCAGCTACGAGCACAAATATTTCAGATACGCGACGGCGGTCTCTCTGCGGGGCGTATTTCCAAGGATCCCCAGATATACGGAATCCCCGAATCCGGCGTCATGAATGATCCCGGCGCCGGACAGATCCACCGCCATAGGATATTCCGCCGTTTCTGACACATATTCCAGATCCGGATTGAACACCAGATCGTCTGCATTGTCCTCCAGAATTTCCATGTTTGCAACGATGGAATCCTGCAGCTTTTCATAGAGCGCGGGATCCGTTTCCTGAAGCAGATCCTTCATATTATAAAGATAGCCGTTCTGCGCAAAGGCGTCAAAGGCTTCCTGATTCATAAGGACAACATCCAGCTGCTCTCCGTCAATCGCAGCCAGGACTTTCATACGGGTCGCATAGGTGTACTCGTGATATTCACTTGACTCATCATCTGTCAGGTACCATCCGGAGTAGAGCGTGAGCGTGTTTTTGGCGGGGTCGATCCCCTGATCTGCCAGAAAGCCCTCCGTGAGCTGCGCTTCCAGCTCCTCACCCGAAACCACATTCACAAGGCCGGTATATAAAACGGCGTCCTTGTGGGTCGCGCTGCGATACACGGAATAACCGATGGCATAGATCACAATAAGGATGATCAGGATGGGCAGCTTATAATAGTCCCATATGTACTGAACACGTCCGGAGCGGTCCAGGCTTTCCCATTTTTCTTTTTCAGTGAGGGATTCCGGGCTTCTCTCCGGCTCTTTTTTTGCGTCCATAGGCAGTGCCTCCAGCTGAGCGTTTGTTATTCTTCGGCGGAGCCGTCTGCAGGATCCGTGTTTTCCTGAGGCTCGCAGAGAATCAGAATTCTTGAAAGCATATAGGAGCAGAGGAAGGCGCAGAGACCTTCGCCGAAAATGACCGCTGGCGTAAATATGTTAATGATAATGAATGCCATGACAAAGTAGATCACTGCCATCAGTGCGGTGCAGAGCAGAAAGCGCATTCCGATCATGATGGAGTTGAAAAACATCATGCGTATCGTATTCTCGAAATGAGCCATCAAAGGAAAAATGTACATCGCGATAATGGCGTACGCCACTACGACTACCATGAAAACGGCAGTCAGGACAGTCCAGAACCAGTTTTCAAACCGCATATGATAGAGAACAAATCCGTCGACGCCGAGAACAATTCCCGTCCCAAGCATGATGAGCCAGACTTTGGTGGAAAACGCGAAATTCTCCTTAAAGGCCCGGAAAAACTGGGAGGTAATGTTGCCTTCCTCTTTTTTGACCATTTTCAGGGTGACATAGAACAGGGCTGTGGTGGATGCGCCTGCCGTTACGATCGGAATGCAGCAGATGAACCACAGAATATTCAGATAAACGCTGTATACAATTCTGGTAATGAATTCCATGACCGGATTTTCCGGATCCAGAAGACGGTTCATAAAGATTCCTCCTGATATGTGATATTTTGGAAACAGGGCGGTTCCGGAAAACTGAGAATTTCTGGCGCCGGCGCGGCGGTACATTCCGGCGTCAGTCTCCGGTGGACGCCCTGTATATCGGAGTGGTCTCCGTGTAAACGGTGCGGTAATTCAGCGTCGGGTTTTTAATTCGGGACAGGAGAAGCTGTACCGCTGTGATTCCCAGAATATGGCTGTGGATATGAACTGTGGAGAGCCCCGGAGTCACCAGCCTGGATTCGGGGGAATCGTCAAAGCCGCAGATGGATACATCTTCAGGAACAGAAACATGCATGGCTTCGAAAATGTTCATGACGTCAAAAGCGACGAAATCATTGGCGCAGATAAAAAGATCCGGCAGACTTTTCAGGTTTCGCAGATGTTCTTCCAGGTATTCCCGGTAATCGTAATAGCTGGGATCCGATACGGATTTGTTCCCGAGGATAAAAAATTCCTCCCGGAACGGGATCTCCAGCGCAAGCATGGCTTCGCGGACTCCCATATACCGCTCAAAAAAAGATCTGCAGTGGGTATATTCTCCGATAAAGCCGATTCTTTTTTTGCCGCGCCGGACCATCTCCCTCACCACAGTGAAAATGCTGCCGCGATTTTCCATCAGGAGAACGTCAGCCTTCAGAACGCTGCTCTGAAAGGGAGAAGGGCAGTCCACGAACAGGACCGGAACCCCAAGCTCACAGAGCATATTGCAGTATGGAGGATCAAACATTTCAAAACAGATGATGCCGCTGATCGCCGCTATATGAATGGAAGACGGAAGAGTTTTCTGTTCTATATTCTGGGGACTGACCCGATACATCGCCAGACCGTAGTTAAAACGGGAAAGCCGGCTTTCAAAATGTTCCAGCATTGCGGCGGAAAAATGAAGACTGCCTAAAAATTTGGAGGACAGCATGGCGATCGTCCCGGTGGTGTCGGCGGAAAGAATCTCTGCGGCGTCAAGATGTTCAGCGCTGACCTTCTGCCTGGGAAGCAGCAGCCCGGCGGTGGGGGATCCTCCCTGACTGTCAGGGGAGCTTCCATACTGATTGAATGTAACATATGAAAACTGTTTATACCCCATTTCAACGGCTTTCTTCAGTATTTTTTCTCTGGTGGCGTCGGCCAGAATCCCGGTATTGTTAATTGCTTTGGAGACAGTGTTCCTGGACACGCCTAACGCATCTGCGATATCCTGTATTGTGACTCTTCCCGCCATAAATTTCCTCCACATATCCTGATTACTTACTTTAAAATACTTTTCTAATTATACACCAACGCACATCATGTGTCAAATGTAAAAAACAAGGTTTCCTTTACGAACAACGGTCTGAAATGAAAAGATAATAAAGAAAAACAAAAGAGCCTATCAGATAAAAACGGACTAGATGAATATGAAATCAGATTTAAACCTGGAATGAGAAGAGTTTTCTGATGGAGAAGCTCTATGGGAAAATGATGGGATGAATGAAGGACATAAAGGTAAAATACGCCTCCTGCAAGAAACTTGACAGACGAAGCCGGAAAGAAATTTATAAATATAAAATATTGTGGAAGCTTCCGGAAAAGACTGTTTAAAATATCATGAGTTTGCGACTTATCTTGCAACGGACGGTTTTGTTTGCAAAATGCAAACAAGATGTTGCAAATTCTGATTTTACATATGAGAAAAAATAAAGAATATAGTATTGACATATATACCATTTTTTGATACTATAAATTTACAAAAGAAGCCTGTTTTTGCATATTATACGTAGTTCAAAAGTAAGAAACGAGAAGCTGACCATGAACTGTGACATATGTAAAACGGGTAAAGGTGAAAGGAGGAGAATATGAAAAAAAATTCTTCCGCTCCCGCAAAAGGGGCACAAGGCGGCGGAGTCCAGGGTACCCTGCTCTATGTGAGACAGCACTGGCAGTTATATGTGCTGTTTCTTCTTCCGGCACTGGCTCTGACGCTCATCTTTAAGTACATCCCTATGGGTGGTATTCTGATCGCCTTCAAGAATTACAATCCATTTAAGGGAATCATGGCAAGCGAGTGGGTGGGATTCAAGCATTTCACGAGATTCCTTTCCTCTCCGGACTTCCTGCTCTATCTGGCAAACACCCTGAAGCTGAGTGTTTACGGACTGCTCTGGGGATTCCCTATCCCCATTCTTCTTGCATTCCTGCTGAACAGAATTGAAAGCAAGGGAATCAAGAAAAAAGTTCAGCTTGTACTGTACATGCCGAACTTCGTATCCGTTATCGTACTTTGCGGTATTGTCAGAATCTTCCTCTCCGTAACTGGTCCTGTCAATATGCTGCTTGGCACGAAGATCAACTTCATGACCATGCCGGAAGCGTTCCGTTCGATTTACATCATCAGCGGTATCTGGCAGGGCGCAGGCTGGGGCTCCATCATGTACACGGCGTCTCTTTCCAATGCCAGCCAGGAGCTGAAGGAAGCCGCGGTTATCGACGGAGCGAATATTTTCCAGCAGATTAAGGCTGTAGAATGGCCCGCGATCAAGGATATGGTAGTTATCCAGTTCATCCTTCAGGCCGGTAATATTATGAGTATCGGTTTTGAGAAAGCTTATGCTCTGCAGACGGACCTGAATATGAAGACTTCCGAGATTATTGCTACATATGTGTACAAGAAAGGTCTTATAGACGGTGATTACAGCTTCTCGACCGCAGTAGGCCTGTTTAACACAGTCATCAATGTCATTCTGATTCTAAGTGTGAATAAGATTGTCGCGAAGATGAATGACGGCAAGGGACTATAAGGAGGAGGTGCAAAGTATGAAGAAAAAAAGTAAATTTGCCCGGTATTCTCTGCAGGATAAAACTCTTCTGCTGGTAGGCTACATTCTGCTTGGTCTGTTCGTAGTAGCCATTATAGTTCCCATGGCCTATATTATTATAGGTTCCTTCATGGATCCTATCACTCTTCAGAATAAAGGTATCGTGTTCGAACTGGATAAATGGACTTTGACAGCATATCAGCGTGTTATGTCCAATGCCCAGATCTGGATCGGTTTTAAGAACGCGGTTGTTTATTCTCTCGTGTTTACCTTCGTGTCCGTTGTGGTTACGCTTCTTGCGGCGTATCCGATGTCCAGGGTGGACTTCAAGGGCAGAGGATTTTTCAACGCAATTTTTGTAATCACCATGTTCTTTGGCGGCGGCCTGATCCCCACCTACCTGCTGATCAGCAACCTGGGACTTCTGGACAGCATGTGGGCGCTGATTCTTCCCGGCGCGTTCAGCGTGTGGAACATGATTATTGCAAGAACCTATTATCAGGGAATTCCCAATGAGCTCAGGGAAGCAGCAGACGTGGACGGCGCTACGGAGATCGTGTTCTTCTTCCGTATTCTCCTTCCGGTATGTACGCCCGTTATCGCGGTGCTGGCTCTGTGGCAGTTCGTTGGAATGTGGAACAGCTATTTTGACGCATTGATCTATTTAAATGACGCAAACAAACAGCCTCTGCAGCTGGTGCTTCGTTCGATCCTGATTCAGAACCAGCCGGAATCCGGTATGATTTCTGATATGCAGAGTACGGCAGCCAGAGCGCAGCTGGCCGAGCTCCTGAAATACGCAACCATTATCGTATCCAGCCTTCCTCTGATCGTGATGTATCCGTTCTTCCAGAAATACTTCGACAGCGGAATCATGGCAGGTTCTGTAAAAGGCTGATGAAACAGAGCAAAATGAGGATTTTAGCGGGGACAAGACGTCTGCCGCAAAAATAAAACAACCCTATTTAAGAAAGGAGATTCATGCAATGAAAAAATTAACGAAGGGCATGATCGCAACCACACTGGCAGCAGCTATGGCAGCCGCGCCTGCTGTTACCGCACTGGCGGCAGAGGATTCCTTCTTCCCGGTTGAAGATACGGTTACTCTGACCGGTCTGATCAGTTATCCGGACAGCACCGAGTCTGATCCGAACAACCGTACGATCTTCAAGAGACTTGAGGAGAAATCCAACGTGCACATCGAGTGGACAGCCATCCCCAACAGCCAGTGGGGTGAGAAGATCCAGACCACGATGTCCAGCCCGAAGAACCTGACCGATTTCATCTTCACCGCAGGCTTTTCAGACAGTGACCTTCTCAGATACGGCGATTTCGGCGCAATCATTCCGCTGAATGACTACATTACTCCCGAGATCATGCCGAACCTGTGCGCGGTATACGAAAAGTTCCCGGAGTACAAGGCAATGACGACAGATGTAGACGGCAATATCTGGTCCTTCCCGTGGATCGAGCAGCTGGGCTCCGGCAAGACCGCTATCCAGACTGTTGGCGATATGCCTTTCATCAACAAGGCGTGGCTTGACTTCCTCGGCCTTGAGGTTCCGACCACCGTGGATGAGTTCAAGGAAGTTCTGATTGCGTTCCGTGACAATGCAGCCGATATCAAGGCTGAGTTCGGCATCGACGGTGACATTATCCCGATGTCCTGCATCGTAAACGACGGCAACCAGGATCCGGCGCTTCTGATCAACGGCTTCGGCGAAGGCTACGGCGACTGCGACCAGGGCAGACACATTGCAGTGACCAACGACGGACAGGTGATCTCCACGGCGACCACCGAGGGCTTCAAAAAAGGTATGGCATGGCTGCATGAGCTGTATGAAGAGGACCTGATCGACGCCGAAGCGTTCACACAGGACTGGTCCACTTACGTAGCAAAGGGTAAATCCGGACGTTACGGCGTGTGCTTCAGCTGGGATGTAGGCAATATTGCCACACTGGACGGATGGGTTCCGCTTCCTCCGCTTGAGGCAGACACCAAGAACATCACACCGGAGAACGGTTCCTACACGAGCGGTTACGACCGCGGCCGCTGCGTTGTAACGGCAGTTGCTGAGGATCCGGAGATGGTATGCCGCTGGATCGACCTGATGTATGATCCCTTCCAGTCTCCGCAGAACAACTGGGGTACCTACGGTGAGGACGACGATTTCGATATCTTCGAGCTTGGCGAGAACGAGAACGGCGAGCCGATGCTTCAGCATGCTCCTCTGGGAGACGCTTCTCCTGTAGAAGTACGTGAAGCTGAGAACGTAGCAGGACCTCTGGCAGTACTGGATGAGTACTACGGCGTATATGTAACCTGCCCGGATGACGCACAGTATCGTCTTGACTGGATCAAAGATATTTATACACCGGAAATGCACAATGACAACGTATACCCGAACGTATTTATGAGCCAGGAAGACACCGAGCAGATTTCCAACCTGGAAGCAGACCTGAACAAGACCATCAACGCCACCAGATCCGACTGGATCATGAACGGCTTTGACGATGGCGCATGGGAGCAGTTCAACTCCGACCTCGAGGCATATGGTCTGAGCGATTATCTTGCAATTCTGCAGAAATATTATGATGCATATGCGGAGAGCGCAGAATAATTGATAAATCAGAGAGTTTCCTCTGTTATCAGGGAGGCCGCCGGGAGATCTCTCCTGGCGGTCTTCTGTCATTATGAGAAGCAGACATGCGTCTCATAACTCGGAATTTCCGATTCTTTATTCCAGGAAGGGGCAGAACAGTCTTTATCCTGGGAATGATAAACGAGATACATCAGGAGGTGTTTACTGTGAAAAGAAAATTTTTAGCGGCAGCGGCCTGTGTGATGGCAGTATCTATGATGCTTCCCACCGTGTGCTTTGCGGATGGAACATTTAAGGTTGGCTTTGACGCGGAGTTCCCGCCATACAGTTATATGAATGAGGACGGCGACTATGTAGGATTTGACGTGGATCTGGCAAAAGCGGTGGCAGAGCTTGAGGGCTGGGAGTTCATACCGGCTCCGCTCGTCTGGGATTCCAGAGACGACGTGCTGGCGTCCGGCGAGATCGACTGCATATGGAGCGCTTATACTATTAATGGCCGTGAAGATGGGTACGCATGGTCCGTTCCTTATATGGAGAGCGGTACGGTAGCTCTGGTAAAAGAGGATTCCGGAATAGCCGGCCTGGCTGATCTGGAAGGCAAGGTTGTGGGCGTTCAGTCTGCCAGCTCCTCTCTGGATCTTATCAGCGAGGGCGGAGTACAGGCGGATCTGGGAGCGAAATTCAGCAGAATATGGCAGTTTGCCAACACTACAAATGAATTTATGGCGCTGATCAACAACAATGTTGACGCGGTTATTGATGACCTTGGAGTTGCCCAGTATTATGTGGGAACTACGGGAGGATACTCCATTCTTTCAGAACATCTGGTAGATGATGAGCAGTGCGGAATTGCTTTTGCTCTGGGAAATGAAGCTCTGAGGGATACTGTAAACGACGCCCTTGCGGAGCTGGCTGCGAACGGCACCGTTGCGGCGATCGCGCAGAAGTATAATATAATGGATCTGGTAGCTCTGGAAAACGTTGCCCCGGCGCCGACGGAAGCGGCTGAGACAGCGGAAGAAGGAACAGAAGCGCCTGAAGAGGGAGCAGAGACGTCTGAAGATGCAGCGGAAGCGCCTGAAGAGGGAGCAGAGACAGCTGAGGACGGAGCGGAAACGACAGAAGAGACAGCAGCGGAATAAAAAGAAAAAATATAAAGTTTTACCTGCCGGCAGAGAGGTTCTGCCGGCAGTTTTTACGTTTTAACGGCGGAACTGCTTTTTTTCATTCGTCACCCGTATCAGGAGCCGATAGTGCGACCAACTCAATTCGGCACACACCGTGTGCCAAATTGGAAAAGCAAGATAAAATCGCCGTATGGCACGTAAAAAAGTCAAGAGGAAATGCGTTGTTATGTACAGCCAATATTTGACACAACAGAGGAGATGTGAGAAAATATTGTCGGGTCCGGCGGGAGAGACGCAGCTGCGGCCGCAGGGAAGAGCACAAGGCCTATGCGGGCGGCTTCGGGTAAGGATGCGGTGATGACACGCCGGGTGCCGGAAGGGTATTTTTTGTACAGGAATTCAGGAAAAAAGAATCTGAGAAGGAAAGCAATCTGAGAAAGTAATCTAAGAAAGAGAGTAATCTGAAGAAAAACAGGAGGAAGAAATATGTTTGTAAAAAAGGAAGACTGCCATCCTACACAGCTGGCGAACGGTTCGGTGAGGACAATAAAAGGATACATCAACGACATGATGGTGGTGGAGCTGGTATGGAAAAAGGGGCAGGAAGGGACGGTGCATACTCATCCCCACCGGCAGTGCGGGTATATCATCAGCGGGAAATTTGAGGCAAATGTAGACGGGAAAAAGCAGATCCTGGGGCCGGGAGAATGCTTCTATACGGAGGCGGATGAGCCTCATGGACTGCTGGCGCTGGAGGACGGAGTGACGCTGGATATTTTCACACCTTACAGAGAAGATTTTGTATAAAAGTTTATTTGTCTTCGATCCACAAGAATATCCGTTTTCGTCACCAGGGCGAATTTGCGCAGGCGGTTATGGATGATCTGTGTTTTCATTTTTTCTTTGACTTTCTGGTATGAGAATATGTTTTTTTCTGCAAAAAATTATAAATTTCTTTCTTTTTTCCGTCAAGAGAAAGCTTTGGTCCGATTGAGAGAAAGCGCTTATCTGTTTCAGAGATTCTGAGGTGAATGATCTGACGTCAGGATCCTTTGCCGGAAGTGACGCCCGGATTCGTGACCGGCAGTGTTTGACAAAATAAGACAAAATCAATTATAATAAAACAAACCGTTTCAGAGGCGCAAGCAGCGGGAAAGCCGCAGAAACAGGGATGGATGAGCGCTGGAAATCTTAAATTGCCGGAGGAGAAAAGAATGGAGAATGTCAGAAAAATATCAGGAAAACAGGTGCTGGTGTATGTTTGCTCCCTTGTGATTCTGGGGTGTGGGATCGCCATGAACACCAAGACGCATCTGGGAGTGTCCCCGGTGATTTCGGTGGCCTATAATATTGCGGTGCTGCTGGATATTCCCATCGGAGTCATGACGTTTGTTTATTATTGTTTCCTTATTTTACTGCAGTTTGTGCTGCTGAAAGGAAAGCTGCCTCTGTTTCAGACACTGCAGATCCTGGCCAGTCTGATCACCAGCTTTTTTATTCAGATTTTTGATTATATTCTGCCGGTTTCTGACAATATGGCTGTCCGGGTAGCGATGCTGGTGATCGCCATCAGTCTGACGGGAATCGGGGCGTCTCTTTCCATCACCATGAAGATCGTGCCCAATCCGGCTGACGGACTGGCGGATGTGATCGGGAAGATGCTTCATAAAAATCTGGGCTTCGGCAAAAACGTGCTGGACGCGACGTGTATTGTGATCGCGCTGGCTATCGGGTTCGGGTCCGGACGGGGTCTTCTGGGCATCGGGGCCGGGACTGTGGCGGCGGTGATCTTTACCGGGAGAGTGGTGGCGCTGTTCCATCCGGTTTCGGCGGCTGTTTACCGTAAAGTGGCATAAAGGACAAGGAGCGAAAAATCGCTTAACAGAATAGGGAGGAAAAAATGGAAGGGTTAATTTTTGATCAGGAGAATTACACAGTCAGAACCTGCGAGGCGGACGGATGCAGGGTGGAGTACCGGGCATTTGAGAATATTCCCTACTGCGCCAGTCCGGCGGATGACATTCAGAGGATGAATCTTTTTGTCCCCGAGGCGTATTATCGCGGGGAAAAAATCAACGGCTATGATCTTCACACGGCGCCGATCTTTGCCCACAATACCGTGGGAGGGTATATGCCGGGTATGCCGGGGAAGCCGGAGAAGAGCAGTTTCGGACCTGCGAACGCCATTTTTGAGGCGCTGCGGCACGGGTATGTGGTGGCGGCGGCGGGAATCCGGGGACGGGCTACGGGAGTGGATACAGGCGGCAGGATGTTCGGCTACCCGGAAGGGGCTCTGGAGAAGGCGAAGGGGAAGATGCTGGGCAAAGCTCCTGCCCTGATCGTGGATATGAAAGCGGCCATCCGTTATCTTCGCCATAACAGGGATGTGATTCCGGGGGATACGGAGCGCATCATTACTAACGGCACCAGCGCGGGAGGAGCCCTATCCGCTCTGGCGGGAGCCACCGGGAACAGCGGGGATTACGAGCCGTATCTGGAGGCCATCGGCGCGGCCAGGGAGAGGGACGACGTTTTTCTGGCATGCTGTTACTGCCCCATTCATAATCTGGAGCACGCGGATATGGCCTATGAATGGATGTTCCATAAATGTCCGGATTTTAACATGCTGAGTCCGGAGTGGAAGGACGGGAATGTGGTGAGAATGTCCGCGGTTTCCCGGCCCCTTTCCGAAAAACAGAAGAAGATTTCGGCGGAGCTTAAGGCACAGTTCCCGGCCTATGTGAACAGTCTGGGGCTGAAGGACGAGGAGGGGAACGCTCTGGTTCTGGATGAGAACGGTGAGGGGACCTTCCGGGAATATGTGAAGCGGCAGGTGATAAAATCAGCCCAGAAGGAACTGGACGGTCATCGGACGGCGGAGAAGTATTCTTATCTGCTGGGTTTTGTGATGCAGGATGTGAATGTGGAAAAGCAGCCTTATCTCACCATAGAGGACGGCAGGGTCACAGATCTGGACTGGGACGGATTTGTGAAGTATATTACCCGGTTTAAGGCGGCTCCATCCTTTGACGCGCTGAATCTGTCCAGCCCGGAAAATGATGAGTTCGGGACAGCCGACATCCCGGCGAGGCATTTTACACAGTATGCTTTTGAAAACAGCGAGGCGGGAGGAGCTCTGGCGGAGCCGGAAGTGGTGAAGATGATGAATCCCCTGAATTATATCGGGAAGGCGGATACGGCGAAGCACTGGTGGATCCGGCACGGGGCCTTTGACCGGGATACAGCCCTGGCGATTCCGGCGATTCTGGCTCTGACGCTCAGAAATGCGGGGTATGATGTGGATTTCGAGCTGCCCTGGGGACTGCCCCACAGCGGGGATTATGATCTGGATGAGCTGTTTGTGAGAATCGATGAGCTCTGCCGGAAGCAGGAGGCCTAACATAAACTTTGCCGCAGATTTGCCCGTATTGTGCAGGCGAATCTGCGGCAGATTATATTTTATGCAGTGATTCGTTTATTCCTCGTTTTCCAGAACCATGCGCACGCCGCCGTAAATACCGGCGT
Organism: uncultured Lachnospiraceae bacterium; assembly: GCA_947626985.1. Classification (GTDB taxonomy): domain Bacteria; phylum Bacillota; class Clostridia; order Lachnospirales; family Lachnospiraceae; genus Blautia_A. The sequence continues at coordinate 64,874 of CANQUG010000001.1, forward strand.
TGTTGCCCAGAGTGGCAAGGCAGAACTCGGTTTCTCTGGATGCGTGGAAGGCATAGGTTTTATAGTGTCTGCGGATGGAATTCAGAAGGATATCGCCGGCTTTTGCCATGCCGCCGCCGATGACGAATGCCTCGGGATTTACTACGCAGGCGATGGTGGCCAGAGCCTTGCCGAGAAGCGTGCCCACTTCCTCTGCCATATGGAGAGCTACCGCGTCGCCCTTTTTCGCTTCGTCGAAGATTTCCTTGGAGGTAAAGGAAGACATGGCTCTCAGGCTGGAATCCTCCTCCGGGTGCTCGTTCAGGTAGCGTTTGGTGATGCGGACAACGCCGTTTGCGGAGGTGTACTGCTCCAGGCAGCCGTGTTTGCCGCAGCCGCAGGCGTCGGGTTCGTCGTCAAACATGGGAATATGGCCGATTTCTCCCGCCGCGCCGTTGATGCCGGCAAGGATTTTTCCGCCCAGGATGACGCCGCCGCCCACGCCGGTTCCCAGGGTCACCATAATGATGTCCTGATAGCCTTTGCCGCCGCCCTGCCACATTTCGCCCAGAGCGGCTACGTTGGCGTCATTACCGGCTTTTGCACGGAGGTTTGTGAGGGTGCTCAGGCGGTGTTCTACATTAAAGATGTCCCAGCCCAGGTTTACGCATTTGAATACGGTTCCGTCGGGGCCTACGGGGCCGGGAACGCCGATGCCGATTCCTTCCACGTCCAGCTTGGAGATCTGTTTTTCCTCCAGCTTTTTGTTTATGGCGTCATTGATATCGCTGAGGATATAGGATCCGCCGGATTCCGTTCTGGTGGGGATTTCCCAGGTGTCAAGGAGATCCCCTCTGGTGCTGAAGAATCCCATCTTGATGGTGGTTCCGCCGATGTCTACGCCGAATGCATACTTTTTCATTTTGTAAAACTCCTTTCAGATATGTATTTTTACCACGCAAAGGTATTTTTCTATATTATAAGGAGAGCGGCGGGGAATGTCCAATCTATTTTTGCGTATTTTATGGGATTTTTTTAGCTTTTTTGACCTGGCTGACACAGGCGGGTGATAAAAAGGAGTATTGTAAGAACGTTTCTCCTGTTTATGCGAATCTGCGGGCGATTCACGCAGGCCGATTGTTTTTAAGAGAATAAAAGTATAATTTAACCTTTATAAAAATTTTTAGGAGGGATATCATGAAATTTGGAAAACAGATGAAACTTACGGTTGCGTCTGTATCTGCGGCTATGCTGGTCCTGAATACGGGGATTCCGGCGTTTGCCGAGGCGGATACGGAGGAAACAGCTGTTGAGGAAACAGCCGCTGAAGAAACTGAAGCGGAAGGCAGTGAGGACGCTGCTGCGGAAGAGACCGGGGCTGCAGAGGATACAGCGGAAGAAAGCACGGACGACGCCGCTGCGGGAAATACCGTTGTGATTTATACCACCAACGATATTCACGGCGTTGTAGAGGGTGATGACGAGGGAACCATCGGTATGGTTCAGGCAGCTGCCATTGCCGCGTCCACTCCCGACGCTCTGCTGGTAGACGCCGGCGACGCCGTACAGGGCGGACCGTTTGCTTCCGTTTCTCTCGGAGAAGACGTCATCAAGCTGATGAATACTGCCGGATATGACGCCATGGCTCTGGGCAATCATGATTTTGACTATGGTCTGGAACAGCTTCAGGCGAATATGGAAATTGCGGAATTTCCTGTGATTTCCGCAAATGTAATGAAGGACGACCAGCTTCTCACGGACGGAAACGCAGTGATCGAGGTGGCCGGAAAGAAGATCGGTTTTGTGGGACTTACCACTACAAAAACGGCGACTTCCACCAATTCCTCTCTTCTGGAGGGCGTTACTTTTACCGACGAGATCGAGGCGGCCAAAGCGCAGATCGCGGAGCTGAAGGACAGTACCGACGCCATCGTCCTGGTTACCCATATGGGCAACACGGATACGGCCGTGAAGTGCACCAGCGGAATGCTTCTGGACGGACTTTCCGATGAAGAGCTTTCCGAGGTGAACGCGGTGATCGACGGACACAGCCATACAATTGAAGAAGATACCTACGTAAGGAACGAGATTTATGTTCCTGTGGTGCAGACCGGATGCAACTTCACCGCTCTGGGACAGGTAACTCTTACCTTCGGTGAGGACGGTATGGTATCTGCGGAGGGAACGCTGCTGGATTATGAGACTGCCATGGGATTTGAGCTGACGGAAGAGGGCGAGGCCAAAGCTGCTGAGGTGACCGCTGCTCTCGAAGAGATCAAGGGCGCTCAGGATGAGATTCTGGGTGAGGTGATCGCTTCCAACGATGCTCCTCTCTGGGGCGGATACATTTACTGGGATTATGCGGAGCCCCGTATTGTAGAGACGAACTACGGCGATTTTGTGACGGACGCTTTTGTTTCCGCTGCATCTGCCTATGCGGAGCAGGAGGGACTCAGCCTTCCGGTGATCGGTCTGGAAAACGGCGGCGGCATTTCCGCTACTCTGCCTGTGGGCGAAGTGACCAGAGGAGATATCCTCAATGCGTTTAATCATGGAAATACGGTAGTGGTTCTGAAGGTGACGCCGGCGCAGCTGTATGGTGTGACAGAACTGGGTCTGGTTACCACAGGACAGGATGAAAACGGCTGCCTGCTCCGCGAGAAACCCAGCGGAAGCTTCAGCCAGTGCGGCGGATATTCCTACACCTATGATCCTGCCGGCGAAGAAGGAAATAAAGTGGTAAGCATTTCTCTGGCGGACGGAACAGTTCTGGATCGTGCGGACAGTACCACAGAGCTTCTGCTGGCTACCAACAGCTATGTAGCGACTGCGTTCCCGGATTCCGAGCAGCTCACCGAGCTGGGCGGCGAGGATCTGGTAGTGGAGAATTATCTGAAAGAGCAGACCGGAAACGGGGAAACCCCGCTGCATATGCCGGTAAGCGCAGGAAGAGTTCAGATAGAGGGCGATGTATCTCCGGATACTTATGAGGTTGCGCTTCCTCTGTATGACGCAGAGCATGCTCAGGATGAAGAACCCACTACTGTTCCCGGAAGCACTGTTCATCTTCGCATTGACGACGGCGAAGCTGCAGAGTATGTAAGTGATGATCAGGGTATTATTTCCCTGACTCTGGACAAAGGTCCGCATACGCTGTACCTGGAGGAAGCTGTTGACGGACAGCCGGTTTATGTGAATAACTATTCCGGTTCCGGAACGATTACCACAGCTGCCGGATACTACAGACTTGGATTTATTGTGAACAAATAAGATTATACGGGCGCCGGAGGCGCATGGATTTCATGTACCTCCGGTGCTTTATGTGAGCAATTTTTAAAGAAAAAAGAAAAACTGCAAAAAGATTTTTCTGACATGCGGTAAGAATGTCAGGTCATGAAAAGGCTAAGTCAGAAGGCAGCATTGGGGGGCTTATCTGTGAAAATGGAGTTCCACAGGATGATTTCCCGTCAGCTCACAGCTGCGCTGATCGGGCTGGGAAAAGCCGGCGCAGAAAATGAATTCTTTGCCGTCGATTCTGCGGATGCCTTCTTCGTCTACCACGGTGAGGGCCTGGGCGGGTACGGGAATCGTGAAAGTTCCTTTTTCTCCTGCTTCCAGATGGATTCTTTGGAATGCGCAGAGGGATTGGTTTCTGGGCGCATAGGGGGAATCCAGGCATTTGCAGTAAATCTGGAGAACATCGTCAGTGGCGGCGGTTCCCGCATTTTCTGCTGTGACCGTTATATGAAGAGAGATGTCTTCCGGTTTTGCCTCTGCGGCAGGGGAATTGTCTGCAGAGATTTCCGCCTCCACAGCCCGGACATTTCCGTAGGTGAGGCCGAAGCCAAAGGGATACTGCGCCGGCTTTTCCATATAGCGGTAAGTGCGGCCCTTCATGGAATAGTCCTGGAAATCCGGCAGCTCTTCCAGAGTTTCATAGAAGGTTACCGGCAGCTTTCCGGAGGGAGATACGTCGCCGAAAAGGATTTCTGCGGCTGCGGCCCCGCCCTGGGAGCCTGGGTACCAGAGCTGAAGGATGGCGTCGAAATGCTCCGATGCAAATTTCAGGTCCACATCGCTTCCGGTCATCAGGCAGAGGACCACGGGAGTTTGGGTCTCGGCCAGAACTTCCATAAGCTTTCTCTGAGATTCCGGAAGCAGCAGATCCACCTTGTCGCCGGAGGCGTAGCTGTTTCCGGTATCGCCCTCTTCGCCTTCAAGAGTTTCATCAAGTCCCAGACATAAAATCACCACGTCGCTGTTTTCCGCTACGATCTTCGCTTCCGCAAGACGGTCGCCGGAGAACGCCAGGGATTCCGAGCGGTCCCGGAACAGTTCGCAGCCCACGGAAGTAAGGATTCTCACATCTTCTCCCAGATAATCCTGCAGACCTTCCTGTACAGTTATGTAACGGGAAGCTGTTCCGTGATAATTTCCCATGAGGGCCCTGCGGCTGTCCGCGTTGGGTCCGATGATTCCGATGGTTTTCAGTTTGTCCTTCCGGAGAGGCAGGATGCCGTTGTTTTTCAGAAGCACAATGCTCTCCTGTGCGGCCTTTTTGGATAAAGCCAGATGAGGAGCGGATTCCACTTCCGTGTAAGGGATGGAATCGTACTCGCTGCCGTCGAACAGTCCCAGCAGATAGCGGGTGGTGAACAGCCGCACTGCGGATTCTGTGATGGTTTCCTCGGATACAAGGCCGCTTCTGTACGCGCTCATAATGTGGAGATAGGTCACTCCGCAGTTCAGGTCGCAGCCGTTGTTGATGGCGAGGGCGGCGGATTCTTTGGCAGAGGCGGTGACCATGTGGTGCTCGTGAAAATCACTGATCGCCCAGCAGTCGGACACAAAATGTCCCTGGAATCCCCAGTCGCCCCGGAGGATTTTCTGCAGGGCGGGGCTTCCGCAGCAGGGCTCGCCGTTGGTGCGGTTGTAGGCTCCCATTACGGCTTCCACTTCCGCTTCCTCCACCAGAGCCTGAAAAGCGGTGAGGTAGGTTTCCGTCAGATCCTTTTTGGATATTTTTGCGTCAAATTCATGGCGGATGCCCTCCGGGCCGGAATGTCCGGCGAAATGCTTGGCGCAGGCCGCGGCCTTCATGGTTTCGCCGCTGCCCTGGAGTCCTTTGACGTAGGCGACGCCCAGACGGCTCGTGAGCCAGGGGTCCTCTCCGTAGGTTTCATGGCCCCGGCCCCAGCGGGGATCCCGGAAAATATTTACATTGGGCGACCAAAAGGTGAGGCCCTTGTAGATATCCCGGTCTTCATGGGCGGAGTAAGCGTTGTATTTGGCGCGGCCTTCCGTGGCCACTGTGTCGCCGATTTTTTCTGTCAGCTCCGGGTCAAAGGCCGCCGCTATGCCGATAGCCTGGGGAAAGACGGTGGCCTGTCCGCCGCGGGCTACCCCGTGGAGCGCTTCGTTCCACCAGTTGTAGGCGGGAACGCCCAGACGTTTGATGGCGGGGGCGTCATATTTCAGCTGGCTGGCTCTTTCCTCCAGCGTCATCTGCGCTACCAGGGCCTCCGCTTTTTTTCTTGCTTCTTTTCTGTTCATTTCCTGTTTATCCTTTCATAATGAATGAATTGTAAATAAGTGCATTGATGTAAATAAATTGCCGTAACTAATCTGTTGTAAATAAACCGCTGAGTTCACTATACTATAATTCGTCAGGTGATTGCAACAACCGTTGAAATTACTTTTCAGGAAAAGGGAAAGTTACTTTTCGGGAAGGTGGAGCGCTCTGCGCGGAAAGCCGATCACGGGACGGGGACAGAGGTGCATTTTCTGTCTGCAGTGCATGGAATCCCCCGTGTGAATGATCCCACTTCGTGAAAAACGACAGAAAATCAGCAGCAGCTGGATAATTTTTGTAGAATTTATCTGATTTCCGGTTGACTGAAACGGGCGGATTGTACTAATATTATCTGCAAAGAAGGATTTTATGGCTGTCAGGGAGAGGACGGAAATTTGAGGACTGGCGTGGAATCCTTCGGACAGCGGCATATTCCGGCTGTGGAAAATCAACATAGAGGAGGTGCGTCATGGCGTACATAAAAGGTGTAAATCTTGGAAACTGGCTGGTACTGGAAAAGTGGATGAGCCCGGCTCTTTTTGCCGGCACGGATGCGGAGGATGAGTACTATCTTCCCAGAAGGCTTTCTCCGGAGGTATATGAGGCGAGGATAAAAATGCACCGCAGCGAATATATTTCCGAGAGGGATTTTGCCTGCATAAAGAGTATGGGGCTGAATACTGTGAGAATTCCCGTTCCCTATTTTATTTTCGGGGATCGGGCTCCCTTCATCGGGTGCATCGAGGAGCTGGACAAGGCGTTCTCCTGGGCGGAAAAGTACGGCCTGAAGATTCTGGTGGATCTTCATTCGGTTCCCTACAGTCAGAACGGTTTTGACAACGGGGGGCTTTCCGGCGTGTGCAAGTGGAGTCAGCATCCGGAGGAAGTGGAATTTGTGCTGAATCTGCTGGAAAAGCTGGCGGAGCGCTACGGCCACAGAGAGGGACTTTTCGGCATTCAGCCGGTGAATGAGCCAATCACGGAAGAGGTGTGGGAGGCTATGAACGTGCAGAAGCGTTATCCTCCGGTGGATCCGGAAATGGCGGAGGGGAGCGCTCCCAACAGTATGGAATTTCTCCGGAAGTTTTATTCGGACGCCTATGACCGCATCCGGGCTCACGTGGCAGAGGATAAGTATGTAGTGTTCCACGATGGTTTCCAGCTGAAGGCATGGAAGGACTTTCTCACCCAGCCGAAATTTAAAAACGTTATTCTGGATACCCATCAGTATCTGATGATGGCGGAAATGTTCGGCTGCGAGCAGAGTGTGGAAGGTTATGAGCGGTATATTAAGGAGAACTACGAGAAGGATCTGGAAGAGGTTCAGGCTTATATCCCGGTAGTGGTGGGAGAATGGTGCATGTTTAATTCCTATGCTGTGGGCATGGACACGAAAGGCGGCCAGAGCGCGCTGAACGGGATGGATTTTTCGGAGAATAAGGAGAAATTTACGCCGGAGGAGAAGAAGGAAATCTACCGCCGGATCACTTCCGCCCAGCTGAGGGCCTGGGAGAAGGGCAGCGGATATTTTTACTGGAGCTATAAGCTTCTGCTGGATACCGTGAACGACCCCAGCTGGATCGGCTGGGACAGCTGGGATCTGGGCAAATGCGCGGATCAGGGCTGGTTTCCGGAGAACAGGGAAGTGTAAATAACAGGAAACTGTACAGGGAATACCTCCCGACGGGATTTTGACAGACCTGGAAGGGCGCCGGAGAGACTCCGCTGGAAGGAAAGGTATAACGTGCGCGGAAGCCGCGCAGAAGAAAGGAGTTCTTATGAAGTTATTTATTGATACCGCGAATGTGGAAGAGATCAGAAAAGCCAACGATATGGGAGTCATCTGCGGAGTTACCACCAACCCCTCTCTGATTGCCAGGGAAGGCAGGGACTTTAACGAGGTGATAAAAGAAATTACCTCCATCGTGGACGGTCCCATTTCCGGCGAGGTAAAAGCCACTACGGTGGATGCGGAAGGAATGATCAGGGAAGGCCGTGAGATTGCGAAAATCCATCCCAACATGGTGGTAAAGATTCCCATGACCGTGGAAGGACTGAAGGCTGTGAAGGTTCTCTCCGCCGAGGGCATTAAGACGAACGTTACGCTGGTGTTCAGCGCCAACCAGGCTCTTCTGGCCGCGGAGGCGGGAGCGTCCTATGTGTCTCCCTTCCTGGGAAGACTGGACGATGTGAACCAGCCCGGCATCGAGCTGATCCGTACGATCGTGCAGATTTTCAATAATTATGGATATAAAACGGAGATCATCGCGGCGTCCATCCGCAACACCGTTCATGTGACGGAGTGCGCCCTTGCCGGAGCTCATATCGCTACGGTTCCCTATAAGGTGATCGAGCAGATGACGAAGCATCCGCTGACCGATCAGGGAATCGCCAAATTCCAGGCGGATTACCGTGCGGTGTTCGGTGAATAAATCCGGGATCGGAGAACGTATATGCATAGGAGAGGAATCATCCGGAAAGGGGTTCCTCTCCTTCTATTCCGGCAGACGTGTAAGAAAAAGGGGCCCATACCCATGGAGGGGTGCGTCCCTTTTTCTTGTACAGCGGAAGCTTTGTTAAAAATTGAATAAGTATTGTCTGATATTAATTTTTTGTATATTCTATTGACTTTTTTGAACAATTAGCATACTATGATACGAAAGCATATTAGTGATTGTTGTAAAATATATATATCTTTTTCTCATTGGCTTTGTGCAATAATTATGATAAAACGAGACTGGAAGAGGTGCGGCATTGGTAAAAATTATCGCGCAATTGAAAAATAGAAAACAAAATAAAGGGAATAAGACTGGTTTTTTGATAAAAAGACAATTAATTTCCGAACGTTAGCTGTGCTGTAACTTTATTTTAGGTATGAGTGCGGCTTTTTTTGATGAAAAAACCGCCTGGTTATCGCTCACAGTTTTGCGGACGGAAATATTGTAAATATCTTTTTACCATGAAGGAGGTAAAGTATGAAGGGAAAGAAAAGGAAGTTTTTGCCGCTGATACTTTGCATAATGCTGGTATTGACCACAGTCAATCCTGCGATTTATGCAGAGTATGACACGGAAGAGGAAAGGGAAGCAGGACCGGAAGCTGTAATGGCACCTGAGTCGGAGACATCGGAAATCACAGCAGCGCCTGAGTCGGAGACATCGGAAATCACGTCGACGCCGGAACTATCCGTAACGCCCGGGACCGGAGAAGCGGAAGTCACGCCAGCACCGGAACTATCCGTGACGCCGGGGGCCGAAGAAACGGAAGTCACGCCAACACCGAAATCGGAAGAGCTGGAAATTTCAGTGTCGCCCGGGGCTGAAGAAGCAGAAGTCACAGCAACGCCGGAATCGGAAGAGCTGGAAATTTCAGCGACGCCGGGGGCCGGAGAAGCGGAAGTCACGCCAACGCCGGAACCGGAAATTTCTGTGACGCCCGGGGTCGGAGAAGCAGAAGTAATGCCAACACCGAAGCCGGAAACAGAAATTATCCCCACTCCCGGAGAGCCCGGGGAAGCTGATCCGGAGAAGCCTGATACAGGGAATCCCGGCACAGGAGAAAGTGATCCGTCGGGTTCGGATGCTCCGGGAATAGACGACGGTCCGTCAGCTGACGCGCCGGTCCAGAGTATGCCGTCAGATACGGTCAGACCGGTGATTGCGGTTTCTTCGGATGGTTATGGATCGGGGAGTACCTATTGTCATGGACCGAGCGTTACGGTTACGGATGATCATCTGAAGTCGGTAACCGTGTCGGTGACGGCAAAGGGAATGGAACTTTCGGATGAGCAGTCATTCACTCCCTCAGAAGGAAAAGTCGAAATTAATCTTGGTACCTATCAGATCAGCGTCAACACAATGGCGACGATTGATGTTACGATAACGGCCGAGGATTCCAGCAGTAATACGGAAATAGCACAGCTGAGAATCGCTCACAGTATGGGAAGACTGACCAGGGTTGTTGTCAACGAAGCAACATGTACACGGGGAGAGAGAGATGCGCTGGTTGCCTACTGTACGATTTGCGGCGATGTCTGCTATCGGGTGGATCAGGGCTACGATAAGAATGTCAAAGGACATACCTGGGGCCCTGAAGAGACTATCACGGAAGAACAGTGCGGAGGAATCGGAAGTATTACAAAGAAAACCTGTACGGTATGCGGAGAAGTTGACATACAGACAACGGAAGATTATGTGCCGGGTGGAGACCACAAGTGGGTGACCCAAACAACGAAAAACGGATGCGAGGAAACGAATTACAGTTATGAAGAATGCTCGGTTTGTAAAAGTATCCGGAACCGTCAGGAAATCAAGCCTGAGGGGAAGCACGAGTGGTCTCAGTATACGATTGAAGTGCAGCCGGACTGCGGTAAGCAGACCAATGGCAGGAGTGCAAGGGAATGTAATAAATGTGGAAAAAGGGAGGAGATTACGCTTTATTATCATCATACGCTGACCTCGCCGTCCCGCAAAACTGTGGAAGCGCCTGAATGTGAAAAAGCAGGAAAATCCGCCAGATTTCAGCGTTGTACGACATGTGGAACAGAGCTCATATTATCCGGATCGGAAACTGTCATTCCGGCCTTGGGACATCAGCTGGCGGCGGATGATAACGATTGTACCACAGGCGTGCATTGTACGAGATGCAGTCAGGAGATTACTCCGCCTCAGGAGCATAATCTGACAGATGCGTATGATATCAGCGGTCACTGGCAGAAGTGCGCCAATGCAGGATGTATCTATACTACTCAGAAAGAGGCGCACAGGAATCCGCCCGCTGTGAATGACTGTACAGTATCATGGAAATGTGAGGAGTGCGGTTATGAGGTGGTGGGACAGTCCAGTCATTTTTTGACATCCGGCAACTGGAACAGCGACGATACCTATCACTGGCAGACATGCCGGAGAAAGGGCTGCGAGTATGAGGGCAAGAAGTATGTCCATACGGTGGCGACCAAAATTACCAATTGTACGGTAGAACGAAAATGCACTGTGTGCGATAAGGTATTTCAGCCGTCGCAGCAGCATAACTGGAGCGAGACGATGTCCTATACCGTGGGAAAGCATTACTATCAGTGCCTGAATCCCAACTGCGGCGAGAGAAAGGACGTAGAAGAACATCATATTCAGCAGAGTACAGACTGCACGAAGGGCTGGAGATGCGCGGACTGCGGGTATGAGGCCATTGTCGGAACACTCAGCCATAATTTTAAAGGCGCTCCCTATCTGCATGACGGAACTTCCCACTGGCAGGAGTGTGAAAACGGAATCTGTACAGTTACCAGTACGCCGGTTCCTCATTCAGGGGGGCACGCCACATGCCGTGATCTTGCCGTGTGTGAAATATGCGGAATGTCCTACGGCAGCCTGGACAAAACCAGTCATACCGGCGGAGTGGAGAAGGAAGTAAACCACAGAAATCCCACCACAGAGCAGACCGGCTATACAGGAGATACGGTATGTCTGGGCTGCGGAGAAGTTATTGAAGAAGGTACAGAGATACCGAAACTTCAGGAGGAACATCAGCATAATTGGGTAAAGACATATGACGATACAAAATCCTGGGAAGAATGTACCTGCGGCGCCGTTCAGAATGAGATACCCCATAAACTGTCTGAATGGAAACAGGATGGAGAAAGCCATTGGCGGGTTTGTGATTCCTGTGCATATACCACTACAAAATCGGTTCATGCGATGAATGAAGAAGAGCTGGATGAAGACTGCTCCACACCGGCTCACTGCAGGGACTGCGGCTATGTAATGGTAAATGCGCTGGAACATAAATATGCCTCATACGCCTTTGACGGAGAAAAACACTGGCAGGTCTGCGCCAATGAAGGGTGCGGGGTCATGACAGAGGCGGTGCTTCACACGGCGGCGGATGATAAGGACTGTACGACGCCTTTGATCTGTGATGTCTGCGGTTATACCATGCTTGCGGCAAATACTCATGATTATTCCAGCGAGTGGAAGGCGGACGATGGAGGACATTATCATGAATGTCTGAATATTGGCTGCGGGAAGGTTCTGCGGGAAGAGCATCAGGCAGTGGAAGACGATCATCTCTGTACGACCGCAGTTATTTGTTCCATATGCGGTTTTGAGATGGAAAAAGGAGCGGAGGTTCACAATTATGGGGGCGATTATCTGGTGACCCCTACCGGGCATCATCAGAAGTGCCAAAACAGCGGCTGTGTGAGTGAGAGTCCTGAGGTGCTTCACTACGGCGGTACAGCCACCTGCGTCGGTCAGGCTTCCTGTGAGGTTTGCGGACAGCTTTATGGCGAATTAAATCCGGATCATCATACCGGTTCGGTGGAAATTCAGAACTATAAGGAACCTGCTGTGGAGGAGGAAGGGTATTCCGGCGATGAGGTCTGTACAGAGTGCAGAAAGGTTCTGAGAAAGGGAAATATCCTTGCCAGACTTCCGCAGGCTCATACTCATATTTTTGATCTTTCCGATATAGAGCTGCCTTATCAATATGATGATACTCATCACTGGAAGGAATGTACCTGCGGAGTTCACAGTGGATCGGAGACTCATGTATTCGGTGATTATGAGTATGATCACACTCATCACTGGCGCACGTGCAGTGTCTGCGGAAGAACAGCTGCGGAGGAACACATTTTTGAGGATGGAAAATGCCGGGAGTGCGGCGCGGAAGTGGAGGTTCACACCCACGAGTATCAGTGGAATTCGGATGGAAGCATGCACTGGCAGGAATGTGAGTGCGGTGAAGTTTTAAACAGAGAGAACCACAGAGGAGGCGAAGCAACCTGTACGGCAAGAGCTGTCTGTGAAGTCTGCGGTGAGCCGTACGGAAGTATTTCGGGTACGCATACATGGTCAGACGCGTCGTCACGCAGAACTTTTAAGGAGCCTTCCTGTACCGAGACGGGATATAAAGCGCGCTATTGTACAGAATGCGGCGCGGAATATACGGAAGACAATGACAGAGAGATCATTCCCGCGCTGGGACATGATTATGCGGAGAACGGGAACTGGCTCAGTGATGATGTATTCCACTGGCAGGTATGTACGAGAGAGGGATGCGGAAACGAAGGCAAAAAGTCCGCTCATGTAATCAACCAGGACTTTGACTGCACGACAGAACTGCGGTGCGACGTCTGCGGCAGAGTGGTTGAGGAAGCGCGGCAGCATAACTGGAGTTCTGAACTGACTTATACTGCCGAAAATCATTATTATCAGTGTCTCAATGAAAACTGCAGTGAGAAGAAGGATCTGAAGGAGCACAGCATTCAGCACAGTACCAACTGCCTGGAAGGCTGGACCTGCGGAGAGTGCGGTTATCAGTCTGTTACAGGCGCTGCCGGACATAATTTTGAAGGAGCGCCGTATATGCATGATGAGACCGCTCACTGGCAGGAATGTGAAAATGGAATCTGTACGGTTACCAGTACGCCGGAATCTCATTATGGCGGAACCGCTACCTGCCGGGATCAGGCAGTGTGTGAAGTCTGCGGTACTGCTTACGGAAGCCTGGACAAAACCAGTCATACCGGCGGCGTACAGAGAGAGGCAGGCCATGTGGACCCCACTGCAGAAAAAGAGGGATACACAGGAGATACCATATGTCTGGGCTGCGGAGAAATCATTGAAAAGGGTACTGTGATCCCCAGGCTGGAACCGGAACATACCCATACATGGGCAAAGAACTATGACGATCTGAAATCCTGGGAGGAGTGTACCTGCGGCGCCGTTCAGAATGAAACAGCTCATAAACTGTCTGAATGGAAATATGATAAAGAGGCCCATTGGCGCACCTGCGACTCCTGTGAATACACTACCACGAAATCTGTGCATGCAATGGATGAGGCGGATGAGGACTGCACCACGGCCGTTTATTGTAAAGACTGCGGTTATGAGATGGTGGAAGCTCAGGAACACAGGTATGAATCATATGCCTTCGACGGAGAAAATCACTGGCAGGTCTGCGTAAATGACGGCTGCAGCATGAAGACCGTACCTGCGGCCCATACAGCCGTACATGATAATGACTGCAGTACGCCTTTGATATGTGAAGTCTGCGGGTATACCATGCTTGCCGCCAATACTCATAATTATTCCGGTCCGTGGAAAGCGGATGCGGACGGACATTATCATGAGTGTCTGAATACGGACTGTGAGCAGATCGAGAGGGAGGGGCATCAGGCAGTGGAAGATGATCATCTTTGTACAACGCCTGTGATCTGTACGGTCTGCAATTTTGAAATGGAAAAGGGAGCGGATGAACATAATTACGGGAGTTCCTATGTCGCTGCTTCTGCCGGACATTATCAGCAGTGTCAGAATAAGGGCTGTATAAATAACAGCCCGGAGGTGCCTCATTCCGGCGGAACGGCCACCTGTATTCAGCAGGCTGTCTGCGGGATCTGCGGAAATCCCTATGGCGGGAAAAATTCTGAGAATCATGTCGGAGAGATCGAGATCAGAAATGCGAAAGAGCCGACGGCAGCGGAGAACGGGTATACAGGAGACAAATATTGTCTGGCCTGCGGAAATATTGTAGAAAAAGGAGAAGAGATTCCGGCGGAGGAACCGGAACCGAGTGAAACGCCAACGCCGGAGCCGGTCGAGACACCGACGCCGGAGCCGGTTGAAACGCCAACGCCGGAACCGGTTGAGACACCAACGCCGGAGCCGGTTGAGACGCCGACACCAGAACCGGTTGAGACACCGACGCCGGAGCCGGTTGAGACGCCGACACCGGAACCAGTTGAGACGCCAACGCCGGAGCCGGTTGAGACGCCGACGCCGGAGCCGGTTGAGACACCGACACCGGAGCCGGTTGAGACGCCGACACCGGAACCAGTTGAGACACCGACACCGGAACCGGTTGAGACACCAACGCCGACACCAGTTGAGACACCGACGCCGACACCGAGCGGAACACCGACGCCAAGTGTAACTCCCAGCGTAACGCCTGCTCCGGGAAGCAGAGTTCCCGTGAAGCAGTGTGAGGTTACAATTCCCTCAAGGACTTCCTTTGCCGGAGAGGACACGAAGGCTGACATAACCATAGTATGGGACGGCGCGGTTCTGGTCGAGGGAGTGGATTATACTCTGGAATTTTCCAAAAACTCCGATCTGGGAATGGCCGTCGTGGTGATTACCGGAACGGGCGCGTTTAAGGGAACCATCCGGAAAACCTTTAAGATCGTGCCCCAGGCGCCTGTCGTGCAGTCCACTGTCATCAGAGATGACAGAACCGTAAAGGTTACCTGGAATCCGGTGGAGGATGCCAAAACCTATCGTCTGTATTATAAGGGCGGCAATATCACGGAGTGGACCCTTATAGCGAAAGGAATCAAGGGCAGCAGCTATGTTCACACATTCGATGCTCTGGAGGCGGGAGCGGATTATGTCTATGCGGTGCAGGCCGTTCATGACAAGAACATCAGTGAATTAAGCGCGGAAACTCAGAGTGCCAGACCTGCGCCTGCGGCGGTAGAGGCGAAAAAACCTGCGCCGGTTATCAAGGGTCTGAAGCTGACCTGGAATAAGGTGGCAGGAGCCGACGGTTATGTGATCCAGCGGAAGGAAAACGGCAGATGGGTAACCATAAAGACGATTAAAAAGGCAGGAAAATCCGCCTTTACGGATACGGCAGTGGAGCCCGGCAAGACATACAGGTACCGTATCCGGGCGTATCGGATTGTTGATAAGAAAAAGGTATATGGAACTTTCTCCGGGGTACTGACCGGAAAGAAATAAACTGTTCAGCCGCCGCAAGGAAGGCTTTTCAGGAGGTTCAGAATAAAAGCTGCGCAAAAAAATTCCTGCCCGGCCATATACAGGAAAGAGGAGTAAACCATGAGAATTATAAATTTAATGGAAAATACGCAGAGCGCGCCCTGCTTCTGCGCGGAGCACGGATTAAGCTTTTACCTGGAAACGGAAAAACACAAGATTCTGGTGGATTCCGGCGCCAGCAGCGCCTTTCTGGAAAATGCCCGGATGCTTTCCGTGGATCTTTCCCAAGTGGATCTTATGGTTCTGAGCCACGGACATTACGACCATGCGGGAGGAATCCTGGGCTTTGCGGAGATCAACCATAAAGCTCCCATCTATATGCAGAGAACGGCTGCAGGAGAATATATCAATGCGGAGCCGGGAAACGAGCATTATATCGGTATTGACCGCAAAATTCCGGATCTGGCTCAGGTAAAGCTGATCGACGGAAATCTGAAACTGGACGATGGAATCTTTCTCTTTACCGGAGTGACGGGAAGGAGGATGTTTTCCAAAAGCAACTTCAGACTGAAGATCCTCTCCCGGGGAGAACTGGTGCAGGACGATTTCCGTCATGAGCAGTATCTGGCGGTGGAGCAGGACGGAAAGATCTATCTGTTTTCCGGCTGCGCCCATAATGGAATCCTGAATATCCTGGACAAATTCCGTGAGCTCTTCCACAGAGACCCGGATGTGGTTCTCAGCGGGTTCCACTATATGAAGAAAACAGAGTACACCGGGGAAGAAATTCAGATCATCACAGATACGGCCAGGGAGCTGGCCGGTATGCACACGGTATTCTATACCGGACACTGCACCGGATTTCCCGCTTATGAGCTGATGAAGCCCATTATGGGGGAGAACCTCCATATGGTACACAGCGGGGAGTGCCTGGATATCTGATGTCTGGACATATGTTCCGGCCGGAGCCTCCGTAATTTTTCTCTGAGGCGCCTGAATGTATAAATGTTTTGGATATATACTTCCGGCGCCTGCATTTCCGGCGCTGTATACGTGCCCGGGTCTATAATGTTTTGGACATATGGCGCCGCCTGCGGACAAACAGGCGGCGCCAATGAGAGTCCGGATAAAATTTCATACAAAAATCCGGAAATCACAGCTTGTGTCAGCGGTCTGTTTGGATATATACTATACAAAAGGCCGGGGAAGGCGGACATACTGCCTGCCCGCTGTTTGTAACCATAAGAAACATCCACAGAAAGAAAGCGCTGTACAGATCCTATGTTGAAAGTATTTTTAGTAGAAGACGAAGTTGTGATCCGAAACGGAATCAAGCACAGCATTCCGTGGGAGAGCGAAGGATTGGAATTTTCAGGGGAGGCCAGCGACGGAGAGCTGGCCTATCCTCTTATTATGAGGGAAAAACCGGATATTCTCATCACGGATATCCGCATGCCCTTTATGGACGGACTGGAGCTGAGCCGGATTGTAAAAAAGGCGCTGCCCCAGATCAAGATCATTATTCTCAGCGGTTATGATGAATTTGCCTATGCCAAAACCGCCATTGAGATCGGAGTGACCCGGTATCTGTTAAAACCCATCAGTTCCGCCAAGCTTCTTCAGGAGGTGAAGGAGGTGGCGGCGCTCATTGAGAAGGAGCGGGAGTACGACCGGATGCTGGAACGCTACCAGAAGGAGATGGAGGAGCATGTTCTTCTGGAAAGACAGAAGCTGTGGAATGCCCTCATCTCCAATGAGCTTTCCACGGTGGAGCTGCTGGAGAATGCCCGGAATGTGGGGATGGATCTCACAGCGCCTGCCTACCGGGTATTCCTGTTCAACACCATGACCCGGGATGATTCCCCAGGCTGCTTCCGGGACGCCGTTGCCCTTTCCGACCGTGTGGTGGAGCTGTCCAGAGCCTGGGACCATATTCTCACCTTTGACAGAAGCCCGGAAGGGTGGGCCTTTCTCATCAAGGCCGAAACGGAGGCGGAAGCGGAGGAAAGCCTGAAGCAGTGTATCGGGGAACTGACTGTTCTGGTGAGAGAGTACCCGGATATGGAGTATTTCGGAGGGGTGGGCACGGTGGTTCACCGTCCGAGAGACATCCGAAGCTCCTATAAGGAAGCAGGAAAGGCGTTTGCCGCCAGATTTTTTACCGAGACCAATCAGATTGTGCGCTGTGAGGAGGTTCCGTCTCTCCATCGGAGGGGAGAGGGAAAGATCGACGTGAGTGTTCTCCGTTCCCACAAGTCTGAGCGGGAGCTGGTGGAAAGGTTTCTGAGAAACGGAACGCTGGAGGAGGTGGGAAATTTTCTGGAGGAATATTTCCTGGATATCGGCGAGGAAAACTGTCAGTCCCTGCTGTACAGACAGTACATCCTGATGGACCTGTATTTTTCCGTGACGGATTTTCTGGACAGTCTGAAGATCAGCAGGGACAGCCTGCCGGAGGACTGCAGAGATATCAATGAGATCGCCGGAAGCGGTTCCGCCGCTCTTCCGGAGATGCGCAAAAAGGTGGAGACTCTTTTTACGGAGACCATGAAGCTGAGGGATCATAATTCCATGAAGCGTTACGGCGTGATCCTGGAGGAGGCCCGGGCGTTTATTCAGGAGAATTACCAGCGGGAGGATATGTCCCTGAACACGGTAGCCTCTCAGGTCAATGTGAGTCCCAGCTACTTCAGTACGATCTTCAGCGCTCAGACGGGACAGACCTTCGTGGAGTATCTGACCTCCGTGCGTCTGGAAAAGGCGAAGGAGCTGCTGATGTGTTCTTCCATGAGAACCGCCGAGATCGGCTACGAGGTGGGGTATAAGGATTCCCATTATTTCAGCTACATTTTCAAAAAGGTGGTGGGATGCAGCCCCAAGGAATATAAGAACCGCAGGAAAGAGTAAGGCCATGGTTTCAAAAAATTCTTCCCTATATAAAAGACTGAATATGCTGCTGTTTCTGTGCGTCACGCCCTTTACCGTCATGATCATCTATCTTTTGTCCATGACGTACCGGTTTTCCGAGCGCTACGATGTGATCGTAAACAACATTACCAGCGCCAACGAGTACAGCATCGATTTTAAAGAAGATCTGGATTATGCCATGTATGTGATCGTGGTAAATTCCGAGAGAGCCTCCGAGATCGTGGATACGGATCCCCACGAGCTGATCGAGGAGGCCAGAGGCGTGTTTCAGAAGCTGTCCCAGACTGCGGACAGGGATTATGCCAGAACCCAGCTGGCGAGAATCGTGAAGAGTCTGAATATTCTGGAGGAACGGGTGCAGGAGATCGAGGATGACGCTCAGGTGGTAGGCATGTACGATACCAACATGCAGCGTCTGGATCTGAACATCCGTATTCTGACAGAACTGATCGAGGAGCAGGTTCAGGATTATATTTATCATGAGGCGGAGAATCTGGAGAGTCTGAGGGAAGGCGTGCGTTCGGATGTGGCATGGACCCTTCGGATCGGTATTGTGGTGTGCGTCGTTGTGGGCTGCGTGGCGCTGCTGCTGTGCAGACTCAGTATTTCCCGGCTGAAGGAGGGAATCCAGCAGCTGCGCATGGTTACCAGAAAGGCCGGGCATGGAGACTTCAAGGTCCGTGCGGAAATTGAAAAAAGCGATGAGGAGCTGGCGGAGCTGGGGGAAGGCTTTAATCAGATGGTGGAAAGAATCGGGAATCTGGTGGAGGATATCCGGGTGGAGCAGCTGAACCTGCGGGCCACGGAGCAGAAGCTCCTCCAGGCCCAGATCAATCCTCATTTTCTCTATAATACCCTGGATACCATTATCTGGCTGGCGGAATCCAATCAGAAGGAGCAGGTGGTGATGATGGTGTCCGCTTTGTCGGACTTTTTCCGGACGACTCTGAGCAAGGGGCGGGATTACATTACTGTCATGGAGGAGGAGTCCCACATCCGCAGTTATCTGAAGATTCAGCAGTTCCGTTATCAGGATATCCTGGATTATGAGATTGATATTCCCAAGGAGCTGCATCCGTACCAGATTCTGAAGCTGACCCTGCAGCCTCTGGTGGAGAACGCCCTTTATCACGGGATCAAAAACAAGAGGGGGAAGGGATACATCCGCGTTACCGGGGAAAAGGAATCGGGAAGGCTGGTGTTTCTCGTGAAGGACAACGGTCTGGGCATGGATGAGGAGCGCCTGTCGCAGGTGCGCGCCGCCATGAATAAAGGAGATACCTCCTCGGATCCTTCCGGCTTCGGCCTGTTTAACGTGGTGCAGAGGATCAAGCTGAATTACGGCGCAGAGTACGGCGTGTGGATTTCCAGTACCTACATGGAAGGAACGGAGGTACGGGTGGAAATTCCCATGATAAAGAATACAGAGAACGGGAAATAAGCGTTTTGATGGGATAATCATAAAAAATATAACTTTTTTTGAAAGAAACACAACTTTTTTTCACCGGCGGATCATTTTTGAAAAAAATATTCTACATATTACTAAAATCCTTCCGTATCCCGTCCTGAAAAAATTGTATATAATTAATTCATGCTCCGGGAGGGAGTAAAGAACGAAAATATATAAAAACAGGAGGAATTGAAACAATGAAGAAGAAATTAGCTCTGATCGCTGTAGCAGCAGCCGCTCTGTGCGCAACCAGCATGCCCGTATTCGCTGGCGACGATCTTATCACCATCGGCTTCGCTCAGGTAGGACATGAGTCTGACTGGCGTACCGCTTCCACTCAGTCCGCACAGGCAGTTTTCTCCGCTGAGAACGGATATGACCTTCAGTTCGTAGACTGCGACAATGACTCTGCGGCTCAGCTTGAGGCAGTTCGCGGATTCATTGAGCAGGATGTAGATTACATCATCATCGACCCCATCGTTGCCACCGGCTGGGACACCGTTCTTACCGAGTGCGAGGACGCCGGTATTCCGGTTATCGTAATCGACCGTACCATCGACGACTCTGACAAATATGTTTCATGGGTTGGATCCAACTTCTTAACAGAAGGTATCGCATGCGGCGAATGGCTGAAAGCTTACGCCGAGGCCAAGGGGATCGAGGAGATCAACGCTCTGGTAATCGAGGGAACCAATGGTTCTTCCGCTCAGATCGGACGTACCGATGGCTTCAATCAGGTAGCCGAGGAGAACGGCTGGAACATTCTGGATTCTCAGGACGGCGACTTCACCCAGAACGGCGGCCAGGAAGTTATGGAATCCTACTGCAAGAGCTATGAAGGACAGTTTAACGTAGTCATCTGCCAGAACGACAACGAAGCATTCGGCGCTATGGATGCCATGAAGGCAGCAGGCGTTTCCTATGGCCCCAACGGTGATGTAGTTCTTGTTTCCTTCGACGGCAACAGACCCGCTATGGAATCCCTCCTTGCAGGCGACCTTACCGCTGTATTCGAGTGCAACCCGCTGGCAGCTCCCGATGTAGAGAAGGTTATCCAGCAGCTGGAAGCAGGCGAGACTCCCGAGAAGGAAATCTACATGGTTGAGGGATGGTTCGCAAATGAGGACGTTGTTTCCTCCATCACCATCGACGGCGAAGAGCAGCCCGTTACCCAGATGACTCAGGAAGTTCTTGACGCACGTGCATATTAATCCGCGGCGGCAGAAAGATTGTGGAAAAACTCCACAGATGAAATATGATTGATCCGTAATTTTCGGAAGGGAGTTCGAAAAATGGGACTCCCTTCTTTTTATAAAACGGGAAACAGCCGGAACCGGAGGAGGAAGCTTCCGGCGCCGCGGCGCGAAAGGCCGCTGACGGCTGTGGACCTGTGATGAGGAAAGGAAAGGACTATGGAAAATAATGTTGTATTGACCATGCGGGGCATTACGATGACCTTTCCCGGCGTCAAGGCACTGGACCATGTGGATTTTACCCTGCGCAAAGGCGAGATTCACGCTCTCATGGGAGAAAACGGAGCGGGAAAGTCCACGCTGATCAAATGCCTGACGGGTATCAACGCATTTGAGGCCGGGGAGATTCATGTGGACGGCATCGAGGGACCGGTGGTAAATCATTCTACGATGGACGCCCAGAAAAAAGGCATCGCCACCGTGTATCAGGAGGTAAACCTCTGTCCCAACTTAAGCGTGGCGGAGAACCTGTTTATCGGACGCGAGCCCAGAACCAGGTTCGGCACCATCGACTGGAAGACCATGATCCGGAAATCTCAGAAGATCATGGACGATCTGGATATGAACATTGACGTCACTCAGAATCTGGAGGAGTATTCCCTGGCTCTCCAGCAGATGATCGCCATCGCCCGCGCGGTGGATATGGAGTCCAAGGTGCTGATTCTGGATGAGCCCACCTCCTCCCTGGACGACAACGAGGTGGAGAAGCTGTTCAGGCTGATGAACCGTCTGAAATCCCAGGGTGTTGGAATTGTCTTCGTAACGCATTTCCTGGAGCAGGTGTATGCCGTCTGCGACAGGATTACCGTTCTCCGAAACGGACAGCTGGTAGGGGAATACCTGGTGGAGGAGCTGCCCAGGGTGAAGCTGGTAGCGGCTATGATGGGCAAGGATTTTGACGATCTGGCAGCCATCAAGTCCGGGGAAACTCCGGACTTCTCCCATGCAGAGGTTCTGATCGACGCCAAGGGATTAAGCCACCGCGGCACCATCAAGCCCTTTGATTTGGAGATACATAAAGGCGAAGTGGTAGGCCTTACGGGACTTCTGGGTTCCGGGCGAAGCGAGCTGGCAAGAGTGATTTACGGCGCTGACAAAAATCAGACCGGTACCCTGAAGGTAGGCGGAAAAGAAGCGAAGATCAATGCGCCCATCGACGCCATGAATCTGGGAATGGGACTTCTCCCTGACGACAGAAAGGCGGAGGGAATCATCGGCGATCTGTCTGTCCGTGAGAATATCATCCTTGCCCTCCAGGCCAGGAGAGGCATGTTCAAGCTCCTTCCCATGAGCAAACAGATCGAGATCGCGGATCAGTATATCGATGCGGTTCAGATCAAAACCGCGAGCCGGGAGTCCCTGATCAAACAGCTCTCCGGCGGAAATCAGCAGAAGGTGATCCTGGCCCGCTGGCTGGCCACCAATCCGGATTTCCTGATTCTGGATGAGCCCACCAGAGGTATCGACGTGGGAACCAAGACGGAGATCCAGAAGCTGGTGCTGAAGCTGGCCGGAGAGGGAAAGAGCATTATGTTCATTTCCTCCGAGATCGACGAGATGCTTCGTACCTGTTCCAAGCTGGGCGTTATGCGCGACGGCGCCAAGGTGGGAGAGATCACCGAGGATCTTACCCAGGAACACGTGATGAAAGCGATTGCAGGAGGTGGATCAAATGAGTAATATCAAAAAGCTTACCAGTAAGAGGCTGTTTCTTCCTGTGTTCTGTATGCTGCTGGTGATGATGGTGAACATTCTGTTCGACCTGTTCAGCGGCAACTTCCCCTTCAGCTTCTTCACGATTTCCGTTCGCAACGGAGTACTGTTCGGACGTCTGATCGACGTGCTGAACCGCGGCAGTGAGATCGCCATTCTGGCCATCGGCATGACTCTGGTGGTATCCTCCTCCGCCGGAACGGATATTTCCGTTGGTTCCGTGATGTCCCTTTCCGCGGCCTTCTGCTGTATGCTTCTGGCCGGCTACGGCGTGTCATCCGCCAACGAACTGGCAGTTCCCCTTATCGTGGGCGTTCTGGCCGGTATCCTTATGGGATGCTTCTGCGGCGCGATCAACGGCGCCCTGGTGGCTTATCTGAACGTGCAGCCCATGGTGGCGACATTGATTCTGTATTCGGCGGCCCGGGCAGTGGGACTTCTTCTCTGCAACAACCTGATCGTGTATGTGCGTGACGATTCCTTCAAGTTCTTCGGCGGATTCTGCGGATTTATTCCTACGCCCATCGTGATCGCTGCCATCTGTATCGTGGTGGTTTCGCTGGTTCTGAAAAAGACGGCGCTGGGACTTTATGTGCAGAGCGTCGGTATTAATAAGAAAGCTTCCCGCATCGCGGGTCTGAATTCCGCAAGAATCATTTTCCTGTGTTATGTGGTCAGCGGTCTGTGCGCGGGTATTGCCGGAATCGTGGCGGCTTCCCGTATCAGCTCCGCGGACTCCAACAACATCGGTCTGAGCTATGAGCTGGACGCCATCCTCTCCGTAGCTCTGGGCGGAAACAGTCTGGGCGGCGGTAAATTCAGCCTTGCCGGTTCCGTGATCGGCGCTTATACCATTCAGGCGATCACCACCACACTGTTTGCCATCGGTGTTTCCACCGACCAGGCGCCTGTATACAAGGCCATCATCGTAATCATCATCGTGGCTATCCAGGCGACGCCTCTGAAGGATTATTTCAGACAGAGATCTGCCAAAAAGGCGACTCTGAAAGGGGGTGCGGTAAGATGAAAAAGAAAATCAACAGCAATACGCTGCTTCTTCTGATCACCATAGCGCTGTTCTGCGCGATGTATATTATAGGCTGCATCATCTATGCGGATAAGGGCTTTACCCATTTGCAGACATTTTTGAACATTCTGATCAATAACTCCGGTCTTCTGTGCGTGGCCTGCGGCATGACCTGCGTGATGCTGACGGCGGGCATCGATATTTCCGTGGGTTCTCTCATTGCCATGGACTGTATGTTCCTGGCGGTGGGTATGGAAAACTGGCATATGAGTCCGGTGGTTCTGATTCCCCTGGTTCTCATTATCGGCATCGTGTTCGGCGCAGTTCAGGGATTTTTCATCAGTTATCTGGAGATTCAGCCCTTCATCGTGACCATGGCCGGAATGTTCTTTGCCCGTGGTATGACTGCCATGATCTATTCCAAGCAGATTTCCGTGAGCAGCAACGAGCTGTTCAAAAAGCTGGCGAATATCAAGATCGAATTCCCCTTCGGTTCCTATGTGAACAGGAAGGGCGTGGAGCAGATTCCCTATATCCGTATCCACGTGATCATAGCGCTGGTTGTGCTGGTGGTGGTGTTCCTCATGCTTCGCTATACGAAGTTCGGACGCAGCCTTTACGCGGTAGGCGGAAATGAGCAGTCAGCCATTATGATGGGTCTGGATGTAAAGAAGACGAAGCTGAAGGCTTACATTTTGTCTTCCTTCCTCTGCTCCATCGGCGGTATCTGCTATTGTATGAATACCATGTCCGGAAGCGTGCAGCAGGCTCTGGGCCTGGAGATGGACGCCATCGCATCCTCCGTTATCGGCGGTACGCTGCTGACCGGCGGTGTGGGAAATGTGATCGGTTCCTTCTTCGGCGTGCTGATCAACGGTACGATTTCCACTCTGGTAAAGACCAACGGAAAGCTTCTGAGCTCTTGGTCCAGCATTGCGGTGGCGGCTCTTCTGTGCTTCTTCATCGTGCTGCAGAGTGTGTTTGCCAAGATTAAAGACAGTAAAAAGTAAAAAGGAGGGGGCTGTTGTGCAGGGATCCAACAGTCCCTTCAGTGGTTCAAGGAGACCGGAATGGGAAGAAGAATTCTGTTATGCGGGCTGACACTGTTTTTTCTCTGTGCGGCGGGATGCTCTGCGGGAAAAAAGGCCGGGGACTCCGGGAATTCTGACAGGGAACAGAGCGAACTGGAGGCTTCAGAAAATCTGATAGTGGTGGGAGTATCCCAGATCGGCGCGGAATCGGACTGGAGAAATGCATGTACGAAGTCCATCAAAACCTCTCTTACAAGAGAAAACGGGTTTTATCTGATTTTCGACGACGCACAGCAGAAGCAGGAGAATCAGATCAAGGCCGTGAGGAATTTTATCCTGCAGGAAGTGGATTATATTGTACTCTGTCCGATTGTGGAAACAGGATGGGACGCTGTGCTTCAGGAGGCCAGGGACGCGGGAATTCCTGTAGTGGTGGCGGACCGTCAGGTGGATGTGGATGAGGACCTGTATACCTGCTGGGTAGGCGCGGACTTCCGGAAGGAAGGGGAAACCGCAGGCGGCTGGCTGGCCGAAGAGCTGGAGAGGCAGGGCCGGGAGGATGAGGAGATCCGCCTGGTCACGCTGCAGGGAACCGTGGGCGCCAGCGCTCAGATCGGCCGTACGGAAGGCTTCGCCCGGGTTCTGAAGGAACACGAAAACTGGAAGATGCTGGAGATGGCCAGCGGGGACTTCACTCAGGCCAAGGGCGAGGAGGTCATGGGGGAATTCCTGAAAAAGTATGACGATATCGACGTGGTTATCTGTGAGAATGACAATATGGCCTTCGGGGCGGTGGACGCCATTAAGGCGGCGGGGAAAACCTGCGGACCGTCGGGAGAGATCATGGTTCTCTCCTTCGATGCGGTGAGCGCTGCCTTCGAGGCGATGATTGACGGAGACATCAATGCCGCTTTTGAGTGCAATCCCTTGCTGGGACCGAAAATCCGGGAGATTCTGGATATTTTAAGCTCTGGAGGAACGGTGGATAAGATTCAGTATATGGAGGAAACATATTTCGATACCAGTATGGATCTGGAGAATATTTTGAAAACGAGAATGTATTAAAAAGAATTATCCGGTATTTGCTGTATAGAGGTGTACAGCAAATCAACGGCGTATTCCAAAGAGTAAGCCGGTAATTGTTGTATAGAAACGTACAGAAAATTTACGGCGTATTCCATAAAGGGGGCTGTCGGTGAGTGCATATGACTTCCGGCAGTCCCTTTTATAGTTCTGTTATGGAGGTGTGATGGTTCGGGAATACGGTGCTCCATAGACAGGAGCCTCAGCAGTATCCGGCCTTCGTCAGCCTGCGCACTTCGCGGATCCTCCGGATAACGGCGGTTTCGCTCTGACCATACTGAGACTGCAGATCGCGGACGAATTTTATTTCATCCATCCTGGGTCTGGTGGTGTCGTAGGTATGCAGGGCGTCCATAATTTCCTCCTGAGGCATGATGTAGGCCGCGGTTTTATAATTGATTTTCTGCTCCTCGGTGCTGACGGGTGTTCCTTTTTTTCTTCGGGCATAGCGTTTCGTGACTTTATTGCCGTATCCTACGTCAAAGATGAAGTGCATGATTTCGTGGATACAGGCGAATTTATCTTTTTCCGAGTCCTTCCGGAGTCTGATTAAACCGAGGTGTTCTTCGTCGTCGGGAGGAAGAAGTTCAGCTTCATTATCCTCCTCCAGATCGGATACGTATTCTACTTTCAGCTG
This sequence comes from uncultured Lachnospiraceae bacterium, assembly GCA_947626985.1. Taxonomy (GTDB): domain Bacteria; phylum Bacillota; class Clostridia; order Lachnospirales; family Lachnospiraceae; genus Blautia_A. The sequence goes on from CANQUG010000001.1 coordinate 91,263, forward strand.
CAGCTCGGAGGCCAGCTTTTCGATTCCCATTTTCGGATTCAGGGAATGGAGTTCGCTGTTTTTCAGTTCTTCTTCCATCAGTATCATGTCCGCTATGGTGAGTTTTTCCCGGCGTTTAAAAAATAACATAATATGATTCCTCCTGTTTTTTTATGGCTTCGTCCACGGGCTTACTAAAACGGCTCGTTTTATCCGATGATAAATTTCAAATAATAACAGCAGACCGCATACGCACAGCAGAAGAGGCGGGATCAGCGGGAGCAGCAGGCTGTCTGTTCCTGCACAGAGTGCAGAAAAGAATATGGACAGGAAATGAAAAATCATGCGGATAAGGAGTTTGGGGTTTCTGGCAGATTCGCCATGGTATCTTCCGTAAGTGTCGTACAGACCGGACAGCGAGATAGAAAGAAACGGAAAGGTGTAATTCCAGAAAGTGCAGTGTTCTGTCTGTATGGCAAAACACACAGATAAACCCGGAATGACTATCAGGATGATCAGTCCGCACAGAGCATCCGTATAACTTTTAAAAATGTTCGTTTCTTCCGCCAGCCAGTAATTTTTGAATAAGAGAATCAGTTTTTTCACGGTGTCAGATTACCGTCCTTTTTAGAATTTTTCAGAAGTGATTTTCTTTGAGTCTAACCCATGAAACAGGATTCGTCAATCATAATTGATTGTATATCTTTATGGAATTTGAAAAATTCAAAATTTTTATTTTATTTGACGAAAACAATATAAAACAATAATAAATAATATAAAACAATAATAAATTGTTGACAGGGAAAAGCGGCCATGATACATTGGATTTGCGGATGAGAGATTCCGCGGAGCAGTAAATGTACCGCACAGCGGGAATGATGGAAAGGAGAAGGCATTATGTATCAGTTTAACAGAGAAGAATATGAAAAACGCATGAAGTGGTTCGTGGACGCCAGATTTGGAATGTTTATCCACTGGGGGCTTTATGCGATTCCCGCCAGAGGGGAGTGGGTACGCAGCACAGAGGAAATCCCGAAAGAGGATTATATGAAATATTTTGAGGAATTTGACCCGCAGGAGTGCGACCCGGCAGTGTGGGCCAGGGCGGCCAGGGAGGCGGGCATGAAGTATGTGGTTATGACGGCCAAGCATCATGACGGGTTCTGCCTCTTCGACAGCCAGTATACGGATTTTAAGTCCACCAATACGAAATGCGGACGGGATTTTGTGGCGGAATACGTGGAGGCGGTGAGAAATGAGGGGCTGAAGGTGGGCCTGTACTTTTCGGTGATCGACTGGTATCACGAGGATTTCCCCCATTATGGGGACAGAAACCATCCCATGAGGAACCATCCGGAGTGCTCCAATGAAAACAGGAATTTTGACAGATATCTTACCTATATGCATAATCAGATCAGGGAGATCTGCACGAATTACGGGAAGCTGGACCTTCTCTGGTTTGACTTTTCCTATGATAATCTCCGGGGAGAAGCCTGGAAGGCCACGGAGCTCATCGACATGGTGCGTACGCTCCAGCCCGGAGTGATTATTGACAATCGTCTGGAGGTAAGCGGAGAGGGCTACGGTTCTCTTGCCGCCGGAAATCCTACTCCCTACCACGGAGATTTCGTGACGCCGGAGCAGATGATTCCGCCGGAAGGGATCAAGGATGTGAACGGAAACGATCTTTACTGGGAGTCCTGCGTCACCATGAACGGGAGCTGGGGCTATCACGCCACGGACCGCTTTTTCAAGCCCTCCTCCATGCTGATCAAGAAGCTGGTGGAGTGCGTGTCCAAGGGCGGAAACATGATACTGAACATCGGACCGGACGCCCACGGCAGGATTCCGGAGCAGTCCGCCAGGATCCTGAAGGAGATCGGGCAGTGGATGTCCAAAAACTCCAGAAGCATTTACGGATGTACAAAAACAGGACTTGCGAAGCCGGAGATGGGACGTATTACCGGAAACGGGAAGAGCCTGTTCTTCCATCTCTATGAGAACGCCATCGGACCGGTTCCTCTCCTGGGCGTGAAAAAGAGCGATGTAAAGGGAATGCGCTACCTGGCTACCGGAGCGGAAGTTCCTGTCTCCAAGAGCTGGGTGCACAGTGATTATCCGGATATTCTGTTTGCGGATCTGGGACCGGACCCCGTGCTTCCCGATCCGGTGGATACGGTGCTGGAGGTTATCCTGAAATAAAAGACTCCGCTTTTTTTACGGCGGATCATAAAATGGAGAAGAGGAATGTTTACATCGGAAAGGCAGGAAGCGATTCTTCAGGAGTTGCGTGCGCAGGGCAAGGTCAGGGTCCGTACGCTGAGCGACAAGTTTGAGGTGACGGAGGACTGTATCCGAAAGGATCTGAAAGCTCTGGAAAAGGCAGGAAAACTGAAACGGACCTACGGGGGAGCCATTCTCTCCGGGGATTATCCCCTGGACCGGGACGTGATCGACCGCAGGAGCGTAAACATAAGGGAGAAGGGCATCATTGCCCGGAAGGCTTATGAACTGATTAAGGACAATGAAACTGTTTTTCTGGATATTTCCACCAGCAATATCCGGCTGGCCGAGATGCTGGCGGGATCCGGCAGACGTCTGGTGGTTGTCAGCAATATGATCGATATTCTTCAGATTCTCGCTGCGAGTCCCGCCGTTACGGCGGTGGGAACCGGCGGGATCATGTATCGGACGGTGAACGGCTTTATGGGGGCGGCGGCCATTGAAGTGATCAGGCACTACAGTTTTGACAGGGCTTTCGTGGGCAGCTGCGGAGTGGATCTGACGGATCTTTCCATCACCACCTTCGGAGTGGAGGACGGACTTACGAAAAAAGCTGCCATTGAGAGCAGCCGCCATACCTACGTGGTGATGGAGAAAGACAAATTTTATTTTAATGATTCTTACAAATTTGCCCATTTTGATGATATAGACGGGATCATTACGAATGAAGCGCCGGATCCGGCGGCCATGTCGGCGCTGGAATCGGCGGGAGTACAGCTGTACTGACGGAGGACTCTATTGTAAAATATACTGCGAAAAGAGGAAGATGCGAAATGATACGATTTGTCAGGACAGGCAGTTTTCCGGCGCTGACGGATGGCGGCGAGGCTGGTTTGTCAGACAGAGTAGAGAGAAAAGAGTTTTTTGCCAAAGCGGTGAAGGAGCGGAAGGACAGAAAATTTTCCGCTGACCTGAGCGGGCTTGTCCGCGCGCAGGGCCTGACGGCGCTCCGGGACGCGGCGGAGGGAATGATTCTGGGGACGTTTGTTCCGGAGCGGTTCCCGCAAAAGCCGAGAGAAGAGTGGGAGATGGAGCTGGCCGGGCTTTCTCCGGAAGGAGAGACTGTGGTCAGGGAGACGGAAGCTCTTATGGAAGGGGTTTTCTGGGTGCGGGACATGACCAATCGTCCGGGAAACCTTCTCCGGCCCGGGGATTTTGCCGGGGAGACGCGGAGGCTTCTGGAAGGGCTTCCTGTGGAACTGGAGATTCTGGATGCGGCCCGCATGGAAGAATTGGGGATGGGCGGCGTGCTGGGCATCGGTATGAGCAGCGCGTACAGGCCCTGTCTGTGCATTCTTCGTTATCGCGGAGGGCATGAGAGCGATGGAATCACCGGTCTGGTGGGCAAAGGTGTGACCTGCGATTCCGGCGGATACTGTCTGAAATCCGCGTCCTCCATGCTGGGAATCAAAGGGGATATGGCAGGAGGCGCGGCCGTGGCCGGAACGATTTATGCTCTGGCGAAAAACCATGTGCCTGTGAATGTCACCGGCGTGATTCCCATGGCGGAGAACCGGATCTCGGACGGCAGCCTTCTTCCGGGGGATGTGATCACTTCCTACAGCGGGAGGACCATAGAGGTTCAGAACACGGACGCGGAGGGACGGCTGATCCTTGCGGACGCCGTTACCTGGGCGGTGCGGGATGAGCATGTGAGCAGAGTCCTGGATATCGCCACCCTTACCGGCAGCATCTGCACGACGCTGGCTTTCGGGGCGGCGGGGGCGGTCTGCGACGACGAGGAGCTGTTCCGGGATTTTCAGGAGGCTTATGAGCTGTCCGGCGAAAGGTATGTCCGGCTTCCCATTTACAGGGAATATGAGAAAATGATCGAGAGCGATATCGCGGATGTGAAAAATATGGGAGGCAAATTTGCCGGAACCATCACTGCCGGACTGTTTATCCGCATGTTTGCGGACGGGATTCCCTGGATCCATCTGGATATCGCGGGATCGGCGTGGGTGGACCCGCCGGTGTTTGAATATCAGAGCAAAGGAGCGTCCGGGGCAGGGCTTACTACCATGTATTATCTGTGCGCGGGAAAAAAGCCTGCGCGGCAGATTCCGGAGCCTGCGGATGAGCGGGAGAAAATAGATGCTGAAACCGGTGAATAGATTTCATGCGGGCCGGAGATATTGCCCGGGACAGGAGGAGGTTCGGTGAGAGTATGAAAGATTATATTCTGGAAGCATGTGTGGATTCCGTGGAGTCCGCGCTGGCTGCACAGGCCGGCGGCGCCAGCCGCCTGGAACTCTGCGGCAGTATCATCATAGGAGGTACCACGCCCAGCCCGTGTCTTTTTCAGGAGATACGGGCCGTGTCGGGGATCCGTACTCATATTCTGATCCGTCCCAGGTTCGGGGATTTTTGTTATACGGATTATGAATACCGGGTGATGCTGAGGGAAGTGAGGGCTTTCCGGAAGCTGGGAGCCGACGGAGTGGCGACAGGAATTCTGGGACCGGACGGGACCCTGGATATGGAACGCATGAGAGGTCTGATGGAGGAAGCACAGGGAATGTCCGTGACTCTTCATCGGGCTTTTGACGTTTGCCGGGATCCTCTGGAGACCATGGAGCAGGCCGTGGAGCTGGGAATTCACACGATTCTCACTTCCGGGCAGAAAAATTCCTGCCGGGACGGAAAGGATCTTCTGAGAGAACTGGTAAAACGTGAAAAAGGCCGTATCACCATCATGGCGGGAAGCGGTGTGGATGCGGAGGTTATAGAGGAGCTTCAGCCTTATACCGGCGCGCGCGCCTTCCACATGTCCGGGAAGCGGGAGACTGAGAGCATGATGGCGTACCGGAAGGAAGGCGTGAGCATGGGGATTTCCTCGGTGAGTGAGTTTGAGATCATAAGGACGGATGAGGAGAAGATCCGCAGCGCCAGAAATGTGCTGGACAGGCTGTAAGCGGCCGTGCCGGGGACATCCTGCGGAAGGATTCCGCGGCAGTTTGTGAGCAAAAAGAGAACGGAAAGTTTTGATGAAGATCTGCAGAGGAGACGGCTATGTTTTTGGAAAAAAGCAGGGAGAGAATAGAGAGAGAGTTTGAGATCTTCTGCCGGGAGCTGCCCCAGGCGGCGTGGAAGATCCTGAGGTATCTGGAACATGCGGACGGGGATACGGCGCTGGCCCTGAAATATCTTTATGCCAATATGCCTGTGAGCGATGCGGGGAATTATTCCTTTGAGACATTTCTGGATTATGCCCGTCATGGGGTTTTTCTGTGGGAGAATTCTCCTTACAGAGAAAGGATGCCGGAGGATATTTTTCTGAATTATGTGCTGTTCCACCGGGTGAATGAGGAGGAGATCAAACCCTGCCGGAGTTTTTTTTATGAGAAGCTGGCAGGACTGGATGCCGGGAAAAGGTTTGGGGAAGGGATTTCCATGGAAAAGGCGGCCCTGGAGGTGAATTACTGGTGCGCCGGGGAAATGACGTACCAGGCCACGGACGGCCGCACGGCTGCGGCCATGGATGCGTATGAAAGAGGCTTCGGCAGGTGCGGGGAGGAATCCGTATTTGCCGTGAATGCTCTGCGCAGCGTGGGACTCCCGGCCAGACAGGTTTATGCCATGAGATGGTCCCACTGCGACGACAATCATGCCTGGGTGGAGGTATGGTGCGACGGGGAATGGCATTATCTGGGCGCCTGCGAGCCGGAGGCCGTTCTGGATAAGGGATGGTTCACCAATGCGGCGTCCAGAGCCATGATGATCGGTTCCCGGTGGTTTGACAGAAAGGAGCCGGATGAGGAGGTTCTCGGCCGGGACGGAATGAACCGGATGCTGAATCAGCTGGAACGGTACGGGGAAACCAGGCGTCTGCATGTTCTGGTGAAGGACGGGGACGGCCGTCCTGTGTCCGGAGCCAGGGTGTCTGGAGAAGTGCTGAACTATGCGGAGTTTTTCCCTGTTCTGACGGTGGAGACGGGGGAGGACGGATACGCTTCCTTTGTCACGGGTCTTGGCAGTCTCCATATCCGCGCCGCTTTTCAGGGAAGGATGGGAGAGTGTCTGGCGGATACCCGGGAGAAGGACCGGGCTGTGTGCGTGCTGGGGGAAGAGATTCCCATGAATGTCTGGAAGGATTTTGATATCATTGCTCCTGTGGACCGGGACGGGAGAAAACGGCGGACTGGAACGGAACAGCCTGCAGAAACGGAGCCTGCCGGGAATGCCGGGGAGGAATCGGCCAGGGCAGAGACAGAGGAGGAGAATAACCGCCGCGTGGCGGAGGCCTCCGCGCGCTGCCGTAGAAAAAGAGAGAACTTCAGGCCATTGTGGAGGCAGGATTATTTCGGACTGGGAGAAGAACTGGCGGAAAAGCTCATGTCCTTTTTATCGGAGAAGGACCGGATGGACGCGGACCCGGAGATCATAAAGGAGCACTGGGAGGAGGCCGCCGTATATGAGGGCAAGTATTCTGAGGATATTTTCTTTCCATATATATGGTGTCCCAGGGTGGAGGACGAGATCCTGACAAGCTGGCGGCGGGGGATCCTGCGGTATTTCAGCCCCGGGATTCAGGAGGATTTCCGAAGTGATCCCGGGAAAATATGGAGCTGGATTCAGGAACACATCGTTTCCATGGACGACAGAGAGCGGCTGAGCATCATTACCGCGCCCCTCGCCGCTCTGAAACTGGGAATCGCGGGAGAACGGTCGCGGAAGGTGCTTTTTGTGGCGATTGCGAGAACCCTGGGGGTCCCGGCGCGGCGGAATCCGGCTGACGGGGAGGCCGAGTACTGGGACGGCGGCTCGTTCTGCCCGGTGAGGAAAGGCCGCCAGAAAACCGCGCGGCTGGTGATCGAGGGGGCCTCCGGCACCTCCTGGAAATATTTTCAAAACTGGTCCATTGCCAGAAGGGAGGGGGAAGGGTATCACACTCTTCATCTCCGGGATTTTTCCGCGGGAGAAAAGTCAGGCACTGTTCTGGCGGAGCCGGGGGATTACCGGATTCTCACGGCGAATCGACTTCCCACAGGAAATCTATTTGCCAGGCAATATGACTTTCATATTTCCGCCGGAGAAACCAGGTCTGTATTTCTGACGCTCCGGCAGGCCACGCTCAAGGATATGCTGGACAGCCATACGATTCCTGATTATTCCGTAAAAAGGGAAAAGGGCGGAACGGCTTTTCTCAGTGAGATCACGGAGGGAAGAAGAAAAATTCTTTTCTGGCTGGAAACGGGGAAGGAGCCTACGGAACATATTCTCAATGAGATCCTGGATTTGCGGGAGGAGTTTGGCTCCTGTCAGGATCAGCTGGCGTTTTTCCTTGCAGGTCCGGATTCCGGAGAATATGCTGTTCTGAAAAAATGCAGGGAGCATTTGCCCGGCGTGGAAATTTATTACGATTCCTTCGGAGGCAAGCCTGTGGAGATGATTGCCCGCAGGATGTATGTGGATCCGGAAAAACTGCCGCTTCTGGTGGTGACGGACGGGAAACTGAACGGGATTTTTGCAGCGTCCGGGTATTCCGTGGGCATGGCGGAACTGCTGCTGCGGATATTGAGGAGCTGACGCCGGGTGCGGATCGGCAGCCGCTGGCGCCGGCGGACGGATGTGGTATTTATGCACAAAGACAGTGGCATGAAAATTTCATGTAAAGGATTGCGCTGCACAGTATGGAATGGCACGCAGCGCGGTATGACAGGGGGGAGAGCAGCATCTCCCCTTTTTGAGTGTTCCGGATAAAATATGGCGAAATATTCATGGAAATACTGCAAAAACCAAAAACTCTCAAAAAATTTTGACATAAATTCAGAATAATGATATGATGATAGTAATTATCTGATTCGGCAGTGAAACGTCCATTTTCTGTACGAAGCTCTTCTGAATGCCGAATCATATCTCGCAGTAATGGGGAGGTGTGTTCCGTGAGACGGAAAATTCAGATTTTATTTGCGCTGGCCGTGATGCTTGTTGTCATCCGTCCGGTTCATGCGTCAGGCGATCCGGCAGGGGCGCAGGAACACACGCTCCGCTTTTTTTATAATAATGTGTGCGCTTCCTGTCATGAGGAGGATAAGTTCTATGAACTGTTTAACCGCTGTGTGACTTCGGAGGAGAAGAAGCAGATTTCTTATGAAATCCGTACCTATAATCTGTTTCTGGACGCGGATGAGGAAGTCTATGCGGAAATGCTGGAGGAAGCCGGGAAAGACAGATCGGAATACGCGCTGCCGGTGCTCGTGGCGGACGGACAGTGGATCAGCGGATATGAGGAGATGGAAAGGCAGCTGCACGGAATCCTGTTCGGGGAGGAAAATGCAGAGAGCTCCAGCGTTTTAGAAGAAGAAAATATAGAGGGCACCGGCGCTTTAGAGGAGGAAAATACAGAAAGCGGAAATCCCCTTTTTCCCGATGAGGAAATGGAAACCGCCGGCAGTATCAGCACGTCGGAAGATGGAACACAGAGTTCCGGAAACGCCGCCGGGGAAAAAGCAGAAATCTCCGAAGATTTCGGAAAAACGGCGGAAGGGCAGCAGAGGATCATTCTTTTCAGCACCTATTCCTGTGAGGAATGCGAGGAGGCGAAGGAATTTCTGACTGAGCTCGGAGAGGAGACAGAATTTGCCGTTACCGAGTACAGCATCGTTGAGGAGGATAATGTTCAGACATTCAAGAAGCTTCTGGATCAGTACGGCTATAAGCAGGAGGAGGCGAAGGTTCCGGCTGTTTTTGCGGGAGAGAGGGCTCTGTTCGGAGCGAAGGAGATTCAGGAGGAGCTGCCGCTTATTCTGAACGAGGAAAAGGCGGAAGCAGACATATTGAATGTTCAGCTTGCCCTGGCTCTTGGAAAAACGACATCCGCAGGAGAAAAGTCTGATGAAAGAATAACGAATACGGAATCCTCTGATGAAGGAACCTCCGGGGAAGAAGTCCATGGGAATGAGGCCGCCGATGAATCAGATCATGCAGCCGCAGCGGATACACACACCGGGGAGCGTCCGCATTTTTCCGCTTTGTTTGGAGCGGGGCTGCTGTCGGGTTTTAATCCCTGCTCCATCTCCATGCTCCTGATGCTGTTTTCCATTCTTCTGACGTCCCATGCATCCGTACTGAAGAACGGTCTGGTCTATCTCGGAGGCAAGTACGCGGTATATCTGGGACTGGGTCTGGGTATCTGCTTTGCGGCTTCGGAGATCGATCAGAAGCTTCTGTCCAGGTACAGCAGTGCGGTGAATCTGGTCATCATCCTTTTGTTCCTGGCGGCGGCCGTGCTGAATTTCCTGGATTTTCTCAATGTGAGGAAGAACGAGTACGGAAAAGTGCGGATGCAGCTTCCCCAGGGACTGCGAAAATTTAATCACAGACTGATCAGGCATGCTCAGGGGACGGAGGGACTGTTCCTTACCCTGCTGGTACTGGGGCTGGGCATGGCGGTTTCCGTGGGAGAATTCTTCTGTACCGGTCAGATTTATATGGCGTCCATCCTTTACCTGCTCCGCAGCGGAGGACAGGCACTGCAGAATCTCGGCGCGCTGCTGGTCTATGTGACTGCCATGAGCATTCCTGCCGCAGTGATCGTGGTTCTCATTCATGTGACGAAGGGAACCGGCCGGGTATCGGAATTTATGTTAAATCATATGGCGGCGATTAAGCTGCTGAATGCTGTTCTGTTCGTACTTTATGCACTGTATTTTATTATAACCCGCTGACATAAGGCAGGTTATTATCAGCGTAATTGTATGCTCCCCTGAGGACCGCACTGATATGGGGAACTGAAAGATTCAGAAAACCGGCTGGCAGGTGAAGCATAACAATATTTGTTCGGCAGCAGTGACAGTCACGGATTCCAGATACGGGACGGGTGAAGCATAACAATGTTTGTCCGGCAACAGTGACAGTCACGGATTCCAGATACGAGACGGGTGAATCGCAACAATGTATGTTCAGCAGAAGACACAGCCCTGCCAGAGTCTGTATGCCAGGGTGAAGCTCAGATCAGGCAGCACCTTGTGATCTGCTCATAATTTGCCCAGGAAAGCAGCAGAGGTCCGGGACGGCCGTCTTCGCCGTCCTGGATTTCCCGGCGGAGTTCCTCCGTGAGGCGCACCTGCACGGCTCCGCGGTGAATATAGCAGGGTTCCGGATCGTCGAAGAAGAAAATACTTTTTTCGATAATGACGGATTCCTTCAGAGGAAGATCCTTCAGAGCTCCCTCATAGAGGAGCTGATCTCCGGAGAAAAGCTTTATATGGGGAATGGGCGGACGTTTCTTTTTAAACAGCATGGCGTTACCTCCGAAAATACTGATATTCGTCAAATTTCACAGGGATCTTTTACACATCTGCCTTTATATTATAATAAGAAAGGAGGAAAAGCAAGCTGATGGATAAAAAGTCTGCAAATTCTGAAAAATGTCTGGAAAAACGAAGAAGGCGAAATATTTCCATGAGCCTGCTTTTTTCCTATCTGCTGATCCTTCTGGCTCCGGCCGTCGCCATCATCGTGGTATATCTTACGGCCTCCCGCGCGTTTGAGGAATCCCAGGAGGAACGGATTCAGAGCATGCTCTCCGAGGCCCGGCTGACCTTTGACCGGGAGGTGCAGCAGGCTCAGAATGTGGGGCGCTATGTGAGCAGCGAGCGCCGCCTCACCGACCATCTGGGACTTGGCTACCGTCCGGGTCGCAGCGATGAATTTTATGCGGTTTATACCATTGCCAGCAATTATCCCAACTACAGTCTCACCAACAGCATCATCAAGGACGTGTATGTGCTGATTTCGGAGAGCAGATATATTATCAAAATTCCCCAGGTCATTCCGGAAACGCAGTACGGAACCGCCACCCTCTCCCATTTTCCTTTCACCAGCTACGAAACCTTCATGGAGTATTACAATGCTCAGGACAAATCCAGCGTCCTCTTTATTTCCGATAATGAAGACGGAGAGGAAATTCTGTTTCTGCCCTGCCAGATGAAATATCCCTACAGCTGGCCGGGCAAAAGCGCGGTGATCGTGGAGCTGAACTGGAAGCGCATCCGGGAGATCCTGGAAACCACACTGGTAGAGCAGGAAGGCATCGCGGCTCTTGTGGACGAGAACGGACAGGTCCTCACGGGAGTGGAAATCGGCTCCGAGGGACGCGCCGCTCAGATTTCACAGGTCTCCTGGGGGGATTACCTGAAGGAAAAGGGGTATTCCGGGCATTCCTTCGTTTCCACGAAGTATTCTACCTATAATCGGTGGTACCTGATCAACGCCATTCCGGAAAGAGTCCTCACGGAAAGGATCGGCGCAGTCCGTTATATCGTGATCGCCTTCTGCACCCTGGCGGTGCTCATCGGACTGTTCGTCTGCTTTGCCTACTGGAACCACAGACGGAGCATGGTGGAGAGATATTTCCTTCTTCAGGAGAGAATGGGGGTTTCCGACAAAAAGGTATGGTTCTGGGGAACCTTCGGCGGTTTTCTCCGGGATGTGGACCGGATGTGGGACGCGCTGGAAAAACAGAAGAAGATTATCCGGAGCGAATGTGTCCGGAAGCTTCTGTACGGGGGCTATGATTCCATGGAAGGTCTCAGGGAGGAAGCGCAGAGGGCGGACATTTCCCTGGAAGCGCCGTGGTATTACGTGGTGAGCATCGAACTGGATACCGCCCTGGGAACGGATTTTCAGGGGACTACGGAAGAATTCCGGGAAACCTTCCGGGAATATCTTAACCGCTGTCTTCCATGGAGGTATTATACCTGCCAGGTGAGCGATCTTTCCGGGGCCCTTCTGGTCCTCGGAGAGTCTCCTCAGAATAAGGAACTGAAGGATTCGCTGGAGCAGCTCGCCGGCGACCTGTATGACAAATATAAAGTGAGCAGCTACATCGGCGTCAGCCTTGGCTGCGAAGATCCGCTGAAGCTGGAGCATGAATATGAGATGGCCCTGCGTCTGCAGGAATTTGCCAGAATTTATGAGCTCCATGTTCCTCTGGATTCCACGGATCTTCCCCAGGAGAGGGTCACGGAGCCGCCGGCTTTTCTCTCTATCGACACGGAACTGAAGCTGCTGAAGCTGATACAGGGCGGGAGCGGCAGCCAGCTGGAGGCTCTGATCTCCCAGATTGAAGCGGCTTATTTTTCTCCGGGAGGCAGCCGTCACGCCCGCAGCCATACCATGGAGACTCTGAAAAGCTGTATTTACCGCAGCCTTTCTCTGTGCGGCGCGGATGAACAGGCGGCAGGGCTTCGGGAAGCGGCCCGGAGGGCGGAGGGTCCGGAGGAAATTTTCGGTCTGATCCGGGAGGCGAAGGAGTGCTGCGCCAGATTCCATCAGGAGCGGAAGGAAGCGGCGCCTTCTCTGGACAGGAAAAAAATCGAAAAGTACCTGGAGGAGCATTATTCGGATCCCGGCCTGAATCTTTCCATGCTGGCGGAGCGGCTGGGCATGTCGGAGCGAAAATTGTATGGTGATTTTAAAATTTGTTTCGGCATGACGTTCAGCGCCTGCCTGGAAAAGTACAGGATCGAATCCGCCTGTTCCCTGCTGAAGGCGGGAACTCCGGTGGGAGAAACGGCCAGGCTTTCAGGCTACGGAAGCGACTATTCCTTCCGGCGGGCCTTCAAACGGGTGATCGGCATTTCTCCCAGTGATTTCCAGAAGATAAAAGTTGACTAAAAAAATCCAAATGCAGACATAAAATACAGTAAAATGCAACAAATGTCTGCTATTTGCAAGAATTGTTCCTTGTAAATATGTACAACTTAATGATATGTTTGTCCTGTGCTTCTCATAAATGCGCAAAAAAGACAATTCCTGCATCGAAAACAGCTATTGTGTCCGGATTTGCGCAGGATGGAGAAAGATTCAGTATATTTACAAGGAGGGAAATGCATGAAAAACAAACTTATGAAAGCTGCTGCGCTGGTGATGTCTCTGACCATGGTGGCGGGAAGCTGTCTGACCGTTTCCGCGGCTGAGCTCAGCGCGCCGGGAGAATATCCTATCGTGAGCGAACCCATCGACCTGGAAATCTTTACCATGTCCATGCCCAATGTGGAAGACCTTCAGACCAACGACTTTACCAAATATCTGGAAGATCTCACAGGCATCCATGTAGAATTCCGTACCGGCGGACGTGACGACTGGGAGGAAAAGCTGAACATGGATCTGCAGGCAGGCGACTATGCGGACGTGATCATGGGCGTAGGCCCCAATATCGCCCGCTACGGCGTAAAGGAAGGAATGTTCATTCAGCTGGATGACTATCTCACAGACGAGTACCTTCCCAACTACCTGAAGATGATGGAGCCCTACGGACTGGATATGACCCGTGAAACCGACGGACACATCTATTCTCTGGCGGATATCAATGTCTGCTATCACTGCATGTACGGAAGGAAAATGTGGGTGAATACCCGCTATCTGGAGGAGATGGGCTGTGAAATCCCCACCACCACCGAAGAATTCTATGACGTATGCCAGAAATTTATGGAGTACAAACCTGACGGCATCGCAGTTGCAGGCGCTGCCGAGGGATGGTATTCCCGTATGCAGGACTGGCTCATCGACGCATTCGTGCTGATGCCGCCGTCCTCCTACACCCTTGGTGTCCGCGACACCGTTGCTCTGGACAAGGATACCGGAGAAATGGTATGCGTAGCCACCGACGACCGTTACAAAGAAGCCATGAAATGGATCAACAGCCTGTATCAGCTGGGCGCCATCTATGACGGCGACTTCACACAGACTGCCGAGCAGATGAAGACTCTGGTGAACCAGCCCGATGAGCCGGTTCTGTTCTTCACACTGGGAACCATCTCCGACGCCATCGACGCTGCTACCAATCCTGATTTCTACAAGGATTATGCCGCTATGGCTCCCATCGCAGGACCCGATGGAACCCGGATCGCGTTCCAGACCCCGAACCCGGGCGTTTCCTCCGGCGCATTCGTAATCACCGACAAGTGTGAGAATCCCGAGGCTGCTCTTCGCTGGGTTGACTTCTTCTACAGCGCTACCGGCGACCTCTGCTCTCAGTACGGCGCAGAGGAAGGCGTTGACTGGGTTCTGAATCCGGAAGGCAAGCTTGGCCTTGACGGTGAGCCCGCTGACTATGAAGTACTGAACGTTTACACCTCCGAGACACAGAACCATGACTGGCAGGATATCGGCATCCGTGTAGCTCCGGCTGACTATCGTCTGGGCCAGGCTGTGGACGCCGACGTGGACATCCACGCACCGGAAGGTCTGGAAAAGCTTCTCTTCGACGCCAGCAAGGAACTCTATGAGCCCTATGGCGGCGTTGGAAATATCCAGCTTCTGGACGAGCTGAAGCTGACAGACAGCGAGTCCACCGACATTTCCGTTATTGCCGTAGAAGTAGCCAAGATTATCGAGGAGTCTTCCGTAGCATTTATGACCGGCGCAAGAGACATCGACGCCGAGTGGGACAGCTACAAGGATTCTCTGGAGAAGGCAGGACTTCAGGATCTGCTGGCGACCTACACTGCTGCATATGAGCGTTCTCTGGGAACCGCTGAATAAGTAATCGCAAAGTAGTCGCTTAAGGGGAAGCCGCTGCAGTTGGGCGGCTTCCCCATCTTTATACCCTGGTACTGCCGAAAAAAGAGTCTGCTGAAAAAACCGGGGCATAAAGCGGCGGCAAAGAAGGTTGGGAACACTCATTTTGGCATATGCGGTTTGTGTAAAGGGGGAATGTAAGGAATGAGTAAAAAAAATAAATACACTCCGGCCAAAGGGAATAAGATCAAGAACGCGAACTGGCAGTTCTGGCTGATCATTGCGGCGCCTGTGATCTACGCCATCGTGTTTGCCTATATTCCCATGGGCGGTATCCTCATGGCTTTTAAGGACTACAGTCCCAGACGGGGCATCCTTGGAAGCGAATGGGTAGGCCTGAAATATTTCCAGCAGTTTCTGACTTCGACGTCCAGCATCACCGTTATCAAAAATACTCTGATTCTCGGCGTCTATTCCCTGCTCGTGAATTTCCCGCTGCCGATCCTTCTGGCTATCGGGCTGAACGAACTGAGACAGGTAAAATATCGTAAATTTATTCAGATGATCACCTACGCGCCCTACTTCATTTCCACCGTTGTGCTGGTTGGTATGATGATGCAGATGATGGATCTGCGTACCGGTATCATCAATGTGATTCTCCGGGCGATAGGCTTTGACGCCCTGAATTTCTTCGGCGATGTGAAGCTGTTCCGGCATCTGTATGTGTGGAGCGGTCTCTGGCAGACCGCGGGATATTCGTCCATCATTTTCATTGCGGCTCTTTCCGGCGTGAGCCCCGAGCTGCAGGAAGCGGCCATTGTGGACGGCGCCACGAGAATTCAGAGAATCATTCACGTGGACATCCCGGCGATTCTTCCCACAGTAATCACCATGCTGATCTTCAACTGCGCAAGCGTTGTGAGCATCGGCTTCGACAAGGTTTATCTGATGCAGAACAGTCTGAACTCCGGCGTTTCGGAGGTAATTTCCACCTTCGTGTACAAGGTCGGCGTAGTAAACTCCAACTTCGGATTTTCCACTGCGGCAGGTCTGTTCCAGTCGGTGGTATCCTTTGTGCTGCTGGTAACTGTAAATAAGATCTGTAAAAAAGTGACCGAGACAAGTCTGTGGTAAGGAGGGGTGATGTATGAATAATAATATTAAATTCCGTCATATGAGTACGGGAGATAAAGTGTTTGAAATTGTAAACTTTACCCTGCTTACCCTGATCATGGTCATTATTCTGTATCCGGTGCTTTATATCATTGCGGCGTCCTTTTCCGATCCCCAGGCGGTGATCAGCGGGCAGGTGTTTATTTTCCCGGTGCGTCCCACTCTGCGGGGCTATGAGGCGGTGTTCCGCAACAGGAAGATCTTAAGCGGATTTATGAACTCCTTCTTTTACCTGATTGTGGGAACGCTGCTGAACCTGGTGATGACCATGCTCTGCGCCTATCCTCTTTCCAGGAAGGAATTCCGCGCCCGGGGCGCCATCGCTCTGTTCTTCGTGTTCACCATGTACTTCAGCGGCGGTCTTGTTCCCAACTATATCCTGGTGAGCAAGCTGGGCCTGATCAACAGCCGCTGGTCGCAGATCATTCCTACGGCCATGTCTACCTACAACATGATCATCTGCCGTACTTATATTACCAACAGTATTCCGGATGAGCTGTACGAGGCGGGACAGCTGGACGGGTGTACTCCCTGGAGCTATTTTGTCCGGGTGGTGACGCCCCTGTGCAAGCCCATCCTCGCGGTTCTGACGCTGTACTACGGCGTTGCGAAGTGGAACGACTACTTCAACGCCATGCTTTATCTGAGAAATGACGCCATGCAGCCTCTGACCATCATCATGAGGGAAATCCTGATCCAGAACAAGGTGGATATGACCCAGATCGGAGACGCCTCCAATCTGGCCAAGCTTCAGGGTATGTCGGAGCTTCTGAAATACTCCACCATCGTGGTGGCTTCCCTCCCGGTAATGCTTTTGTATCCTCTGGTGCAGAAGCACCTGGTGAAGGGCGTAATGATCGGAGCTGTGAAGGGCTGACGCAAAGACCGGCTTTATCCGCTGCCGCCAATGCCGCGGATCCTGTGTCCTGCAGGATAAAAAGGAAAGCAGGGCTTCAAGGCGCTTCTCACTGGATGAACTTCCGGTGGGAGGCGTTTTTTATTTGGGGAAAATTGTTTTTCTGAGAGAGTTTTCTGAGAGAAGAGACCAGAGCACTCCGGCGGCATGAAACATTTTCTGACAGCTGCCGCGGCAGAAAAATATGCGAAAGATCAGCATTATGCGTCATAAATCGAATGCTCAGCGACATATCTTTTTTTTATTCTCAAAAGAAAAGAGTTATACTTGAATAGACAAATTTTTCAATAAAAGGAGGGAAAATACTAATATTTTGGAGAGTTGATTTTTTGCTGTTTTGGAATTATAATGAACAAAAGGAAAAATTATACGGAATGTCGTCCGGATGGACGAAGAATATGCAGGAGGAGCGCATGATGAAAAGAAGGATGCAGTTGTTGTTAACGGTGCTGGCCTGCTGCTTTTCTCTGGGAATGCCGTCTTCACCGGAGAAGGCAATGGCGGCCGCCCCGGAGGATATTGCGGCGGTTTCAGCGGAGAACGGCATACAGCTTCTGGCGGATGAGGAGCCTCAGAAGGACGGCTGGGTAACGCTGGATAACGGAAAGAAAAAATACTTTCAGGACGGGCAGTATCTGACCGGCCTTCAGAATATAGGAGAAAAGACCTATTATTTTAACAGATACGGCGTCATGGCGAAAGACAAGTGGGTTCGCGCCAATAATAAAAAGTACCGTGTAAACAGCCAGGGCTGGGTGATTAAAAATAAAGTCCTGACGGTGGACGGAAATGCCTATTATCTGGACGAAACCGGCGCGGTGTACAAGGGCTGGAAAGACTTTTCCAAAGGGAGAACCTATTTCCTGTACACGGGTATCCGTGCGAAGGGACTGACCAAAATCGCCGGAAAATACTACTATTTCACCAACGCCGGCTACATGGCCACGGGAACCTTTACCGTCAACGGCGTTACTTATTATATGTCGGATGCCGGGGTCATGGAGAAGCGCAGGGAAAATTCCATGTACTATGACGCCAATAACAAGGCGCTGGGCGCGGTGGAATCCCAGAACCTGGAGACTCTTGAGACGGCGAAAAGAATTATTTCCCAGATCACCACTCCGGGAATGTCCCAGTCCGAGAAGCTGTATACCTGCTTCCGGTGGGTAATTTCCAAGCCTTACGCCACAAGAAGACCTTTCAGCAACTTTGACGGATGGCCCGCTGTATTTGCCAACGATCATTTCATTTACGGCAGCGGAAACTGCATGTCCGACGGCGCGGCCTTCGCCTATCTGGCCTATGCCCTGGGCTATGACAACGTCTATGTATGCTCGGACAGCCGCGGAACCGACGCTCACGGCTGGACGGAGATCAATGGCCTTGCCTACGATCCCCTGTTTGCGGAGGCCAAGAGCTTCAGCCAGAATTATGCTGCGCCTTACGGCGTATATAAGCTGTATCCGATTCTGCATATCAAGATGCATGGTTAATATAAGACGACGGCAGCTCTTTTTCGGAGAAACGTAGGGAATGTGCCTGTACCGGCGGGATACAGGCAGGAGGAGAGATCGGTATGAAACGAAAAATACAGGTATGGATGCTGCTGATGTGCTGTCTGTTGGGAGGAACGATGATGTTTCCGGGGAAGGTTTCCGCTTCTTCCCCGGAAATTTCCGGTATGGAGGAAAGTTCCGGCGGCGCGGAGCCGCAGATCAACGTCACTCCCTCGCCTGCGCCGGAGGACGGCTGGGTAAGGCTGGAGGACGGCCGGAAAAAATATTTCCGGGACGGACAGTATGTGACAGGATTTCAGACCATTGACGGGAAAACCTATTATTTTAACAAATACGGCGTGATGGCCAGAAACGCCTGGGTCCGCTCGGATAACAAAAGATACCGTGCCGGCAGTACCGGAGCGCTCATAAAAAACAGGGTGGTCACCATCAACGGCAGCGCCTATTATTTTGAGGCAGACGGCGCCATGGCGAAGGGCTGGAGAACCTTTCCCAAAGGAAAGGCCTACTTCCTCTCCACCGGTATCCGTGCCAAAGGACTTACGGCCATCGGCGGGAAATATTATTATTTCACCAACGCCGGTTACATGGCCACAGGGACCTTTACCGTGAACGGCGTCACCTATTATATGTCGGACGACGGAGTCATGGAACGGCGCAAGGAGAAATCACAGTATTACGACAGCTCCAACAATCCCATGAGCGCCCTGGAGGCCCAGAATCTGGAAACGCTGGATACGGCGAGAAGGATTATTTCTCAGATCACCACTCCGGGAATGTCCCAGTCCGAGAAGCTGTACGCCTGCTTCCGGTGGGTGATGTCCAAACCTTATGCCACGCGGAGGAAGTTCAATAACTTCGACGGATGGCCCGCAGTGTACGCCAACGACCATTTTATCTACGGAAGCGGGAACTGTCAGTCCGACGCGGCGGCCTTCGCCTATCTGGCTTATGCTCTGGGCTATGACAATGTGTATGTATGCGCGGACAGCACCGGCTGGGGGCTTCCTCACAGCTGGACGGAGATCAACGGACTTGTCTATGATCCCCTGTTCGCGGAGGCGAAAAGCTTCAGCAAAAATTACGGGGTAAGATACGGAGTTTACGTACTCAGCCCTATTGTCCATATCAAAATGCACGGCTGATGACCTGTGGAAGCCGGAGAAAAATCGACGGCACATTTTGGACATTTTACGGCGAAGCTGCCCGTATTCCTTTATAATAATTTCCGGTAGATCCGGAACAGGAGCGAATATATCATGGTATTCAGTTCAATGACATTTCTGTGCGTTTTCCTGCCTGTGGTTTTCGGTCTGCACTGCATCGTGCCGGGGATCCGGGCGAAAAACGCCATGCTGCTGCTGGCCAGTCTGGTGTTTTATGCGTACGGCGAGCCGGTGTACGTGATCCTGCTTGTGATCTCTGCCTTTTTTAATTACCTGTGCGCCCGGCTGATCGGCAGGGCTCACCGGGCGGGGAAGCTGGTGCTGCTTCTGGCGGTGGCGGGAAATCTGGCGGTTCTTATCTATTTTAAATATACCGGTTTTCTGGTGGAATCCTTCAACGGGCTCACCGGGATGAACGTTCCGGTTCCCGTGATCCGGATGCCCATCGGAATTTCCTTTTTTACCTTCCAGGCCCTGTCCTACGTGATCGATGTGTACCGGGGACATACGGCTGTTCAGAAAAGCTTCTGGAAGGTTCTGCTGTATATTTCTTTTTTCCCTCAGCTCATCGCGGGGCCCATTGTGTACTATCACGATGTGGAGCGGGAGATCAGCGGCAGGCAGCAGACCTGGGAAGGCGTCTCTGCAGGGCTCCGGCGTTTTTCCGCCGGCCTGTGCAAAAAGGTGCTGATTGCCAACACGATGGGGCTGGTTGCGGATACGCTGTATGCGGCGGGGGATTCCCAGGTGAATATCCTGCTGGCCTGGACGGCTGCCGTTTCCTATATGCTCCAGATTTATTTTGATTTCAGCGGCTACAGCGATATGGCCATCGGCCTGGGCTGGATGTTCGGATTTCACTTTAAGGAAAATTTCAATTACCCCTACATATCCGGAAGCATTCAGGAATTCTGGAGACGCTGGCATATCTCTCTTTCCGGCTGGTTCCGGGAGTATCTGTATTTTCCGCTGGGCGGGAACCGGAAGGGAAGGTTCCGCACGGTGGTCAATAAGATGATTGTGTTTATCTGTACCGGTATCTGGCACGGAGCTTCCCTGAATTTCCTGTTCTGGGGAGTTTATCACGGCTTCTTTCTTCTTCTGGAGGAGTACGTTCCTGCCATCCGCAGGGCGGGCGGTCCGGTGAAGACCGTTGTTCAGAGAGTGTACGCTCTCCTGGTGGTCTGCCTGGGATTCGTGTTTTTCCGGGTGGAGACCATGGGACGGGCCTGCTTCTGGGTGGGCCGGATGTTTACCGGATTTTCCTTCGGGGCGGAGGGGATGGCTCTTCTTCTCTCCCAGCTGACTCCGGTTTATCTGCTGACTCTGGCCGTGGCCCTGTTTGCCTGCGTTCCGGTGAAAAAGATCTGGGAGAAAAAGCCTGCAGGGGAGGCGCTCTCCTATGTGTTCAGCCTTTGCGGACTGGTGCTCTGCGTTCTGTCTCTGGCGGGGGGAACCTATAATCCCTTTATCTATTTCAGATTTTAAGGAGGGGACACAGCTCTGAAGCTGTTCTGTGTCCTTTCAGATATGGATTTCTATAAAGGAGAGAGACGTGAGCCATGAAGAAATGGAAAATCTTCTATATTATATGTTTTTTTGCCGTGTGCCTGGTTCCCTTGGCGGGCCTGCTGCTGGGACAGCAGGAGACCTCCGCGGAGAACAGGGACCTGGCGGAGCTGCCCGCTCTTCGGACGGAGGAGGGGCTGAACCGGGAATGGCTTTCTCAGATGGGGGATTATTTTCAGGAGCATTTTGCTTTTCGGAATGAGCTGGTGACAGCCAACGCCCTCATTCAGGGGAAGCTTCTGGGAGTTTCCACCGCCTCCGGAGTGATTCAGGGTACGGATGGATGGCTGTATTATAAGGATTCTCTGGAGGACTATCAGGGAACGGATCTGCTGTCGGAGCGGAGCCTGTTTAACCTGGCCCATACCATGGGAATGACCCAGAGGAATCTGGAAGCCCGGGGAGTGAAATTTCTCTTTGCGGTGGCTCCCAATAAAAATTCTCTGTACGGGGAGCACATGCCCTACTATTATGATTTTAAAGTCACGGAAGAAAATAATCTGAAACGGCTGGTAAGCTATCTGGAAGCAGAGAATGTGACCTATGCGGATCTTTACGGCATGTTCCGGGAGAGGGAGGAGGTCCTGTACCATATGAGGGACTCCCACTGGAACAACCAGGGAGCGGCTCTGGCTGCGGATAAGATTCTCAATGTTCTGGGGAAGGAGCATCTTTCCTATGAAGGGGATTCCTTCACGGTCCGCAGGGATTTTTCCGGGGATCTGGATCAGATGCTGTATCCGAAGGCCATGACCCCTGAGGATGAAATCTATTTTGACAGCGGACCCAACTTCACCTATGTGGAGGAAGTGGAAAGCAATTTTGCGCCGAGGGTAAGCACGGTCAGCGACGGGAAGACGGGAAGTCTGGTGGTGTACCGGGATTCCTTCGGAAACGCGCTTCTGCCGTTTCTGGCGGATGCCTACGGAGCCGCTTATTTTTCCAGAGGCGTGCCCTACCAGATGACGGATGTGGATACGCATCAGGCGGATACGGTGATGATCGTCCGGGCGGAACGGTTCCTTCCGGAGATGGTTCAGGCTCCGCCCGCCATGGAGGCGCTTCCTGTGAACTGGCAGGGAGAGATCGGGGAAAAGGCCGAAGGCGGCGCGCTGGATCTGGCGGTGAAGAATCAGGGACTGTTGAAACAGATTTCCGGCAGGATCCTGCCCGAGTATCTGCAGACAGACACGGAGATCTATGTAAGGCTTGACGGAAATGACATCTACGAAGCCTTTCCCATGGACGCCAAGCTTCCGGAGGGTACGGACGACGGAGGATTCTGCCTGTACATTCCCGGAGAAAAGCTTCTGCCGGACGGAAGCCTGGCGGAGGTCTTTGTAAAAAACGGAGATGCATTGGAACTCATTCATAAAGAAATTATAAAGGAGGAAGTACAACAATGAAAAGAAAAACGGTAAGTTTTCTGCTGGCCATGACAGCCGCGGCCAGTATGAGCATGGCGGCGCCGGCAGCGTGGGCGGCGGACAGCTCCGCTCAGACCACAGAAGCAGAGGCGCAGGGGGATACCGCGGCGGAAGCGGACGGGGCCGAAGACGGCGCAGCGGATGAAGGGGCTGCGGAGACCGCCGGGACGCCGGAGGATGCTTCCGGAGCAGAGGAAACTCCCGCAGCGGAGGAGAAGGTTCCCGAGGACATTAAACTGACCATGGAATCCGGCGAGGTTACGATCACCAACGAGGCGGAGATCGTTTTTGCCGGCGCGGAATACGTAAAGGCAGAAGCGGGGGATGACGAGAGCAAGGAGGAAACCTGGAATCTGGTTCTCACAGAGGACGGGGAGAACGGAACTGTACATACCTTTGAAAATGTAACCCCGGATAAGTGGACGGATCCCGTGCTGAAGAAGGAATGGGGATGCCTCTACATTTATTACAAGTCCGAGAGCGGCGCCGATGAGGAAGCTCTGGAGACCGCCGATGAGAAAGAACTGGAAGAAAAGGTTACCGTCTATGCCACCACGGATGTGAATGTGCGCGAGAAGGCGAGCACGGATTCCAAATCTCTGAAGGTGACTTCTCTGGGAGCAGAATGGACAGCCACCGCAGGGGTTCCCGGATGGGTGAAGGTGGAGAACGGTGATATTACCGGATATATTTTCCACAGCTATATCTCCGATGACAAAGCGAAGGTGGACGAGCTGGTGAAGGCTGCCGAGGAAGCGAGAGCGGCGGCAGAGGCGGCCGCGGCTCAGGCAGCTGCGGATGCGGCATGGGAGGCGCAGCAGTCGCAGTCTCAGCCTTCCGCTCCTCAGGAGGTTTATGAGGTGAGCAGACAGGCTTATGACGACTGCGACGGTTCCGGACATGGATACTGGGAGATCGTGTACTCCGACGGAAGCGTGTCTTACGAAGATTATTAAGCGTTAATGTTATTTTAACAGGGAGGGTTTACTATGAGAAAAGCGTTGATTAAGAAAATTGGAATCCTGATGCTCCTTCTTAGTCTTACCCTGGGCATGGTTCCGGGGACGGATGCAGTGTCCGTATCGGCCGCGGCTCAGACCTCACAGAAGGCCGCTGCGAAAAATGGCTGGAAAAAAGGGAAAACCGGCTGGGTGTATTATGTGAATGGCAAGAAGCTGAAAAACACCTGGAAAACCATTAGTGGAAAGAAATATTATTTCGGAGCCAACGGCGTGCGGAAGCAGGGCTGCTGGTACACCATCGCCGCATCCGGCGGAAAGTATTATTCCTATTACTTTAACCAGAACGGGGCTTATTCCGGAAAATATAAGGCGATCGATGCAGACCTTGTAAAAACTATGGATAAGCTGATCAAGGGAAAGAAAATCACTGCCAGCACCAAAGCGGATGTGGCGCTGAAGCGGCTGTTTGACATGATCAGTGCCAGTGCGTACGGTTATGCACGAGCTCCCCAGGGCTTCAAGCCGGAACAGACGAAGGAATGGGAGTATACCTTCGCGAAGGAGATGCTTCAGAACAAAGCGGGCAGCTGCTATCATTTTGCCGCTTCCTTCGCATTTCTGGCCAGACGTGCCACAGGTCTTCCCGTGCGTATCTGCTACGGAAATGCCAGAACCTTTGCGGCGGATAAATGGCAGGCTCACGGCTGGGTGGAAGTACAGATCAATGGAAAATGGTATACCTACGATACCAACGCCCAGAGATTTTCTACCTATAATAAGGGAAAATGGTATAAGCTTTCTGCAGCCACTGCAAAAAGCTATTACAAAGATGTGAAATATATCAACATAAATATCTGATGGGAACAGATGTGTACGGCGGAAGAAAATTTTGTCTGCCTGTTTTATGGAGGGTTTGAAACATTATGAAGAAATGGAAAAAGGTTCTTGTCTTTCTGATTTGCCTGCTGTTCGTACAGGCCCCTGCTGTTCATCTGACTGCGCCGGTTCAGGCGGCAGCCAGGACGAAGACCGGCCTTGTGAAGGAAAACGGAAAATATTATTTTTACAACAGCAATGGCGCTAAGGTTAAAAGCAAATGGAAATCCGTAAAAGCTGCCAATGGGAAAACCTACCGTTATTATTTCAGCAGCGACGGTTCTGCTCTTACGGGAACCAGGACCGCTCCTCTGCTGAAGAAGATCGGCGGCAAATATTATGCCTTTAATTCTCAGGGCAGAGCCATCACCAATGCATGGAAGAGTATTAAGGATAAAAACGGAAAGGCAAGCCGTTACTATTTTGATGAGAATGGGGCCGCATATATGGGATCTACAGTGAGTGGTGCTGTTATTCCAAATGTGGTAAAGATTGGGGCTAAGCAATATGCCTTCGGCGCAGATGCAAAGATGGTCACCGGTGTGTGGGTGATTCCAGAGAAGGATCCAGATAAACCGGATGGTTATGATCTGTCTAAAGCTCAGTTTTACGCTTTTAATTTCAGTAATGGTGCCTATAATGCAAAGGTTAGCAGTTCCCTAAATGCGGTCGCAGTGACTGGGGCACATGCCAGTATTCTGCAAGCCCGTCTTTCGCCATATGCTGGGAAGCCGAAAAAGGAAACGCAAGGGGAAAGCTGCTTTGGCGATGGAACAGATGTGCTCTGGACCTATTCCAATTTCCAGGTCAGCGTATTCCACCCGAGAAACGGTCAGGCTGAGCAGGTTCAGGGAGTTTCTCCCAAATATAATTATTAAAATAGTATGAGCCGTCCGGCGGCGCTCTGACTGTGCCGTCCGGAGGGCGTCTGTGCAGCCAGAATATTTGGTTTCTGCCGGATGTTCTGGCTGTTTTTGCAGCCATACATCATATCATTAGTGTGCGACAGATTGTTTTGTGTATCGGAGGAAAAAATATGAGTCAGAAAAAAGGTTTGCGAAAGGTTTTGCTCGCGGCAGCCGCAGGACTGCTGTGTATGGCTGCAGGAACATTTTATTCTGTTTGTGCAGAAGCAGGTGTTCTTCCGGAAAATTCTTCCGGGAGATATGCGCTGTATGGAGAGGCGGCGGAAGATCCCGGCACATCTTCTCCCGGCGAAGAAGTAAAAAACGGCCTGCAGGAGGAGGACGGGAAGCTTTATTTTTATGAGAACGGCAGACGGGTGAGGAGACGGTGGATCACTGCGGGCAGGTATACCTATTATTTCGGAAGCAGCGGGGCTGCCTGCACGGGGAATGTAAGAATTGCCGGAACGGTTTATGTGTTCCGCCTGAACGGGAGGCTGGTACAGCCTGCCAAACCTGCTTTTGTCACGGTGAACGGCATGAAGTTCTATGTGAATCCTCAGGGAGAGGCCAGCACGGGAAGCGTGAAGATCGGTTCGAAGGTCTATGTATTCCGGGCCAACGGCAGGCTGCTGAAGCCTGCGAAGACCTCCCTCGTGACAGTTGCCGGCAAGCGTTATTATGTCAATACAAAGGGGCAGGCATACACCGGGAATGTAAAAATCGGAGAAAAGATTTATGTGTTTGATACCGACGGGAGTCTGATTCGGCCTGAAAAGACAGGTTTTGTCACCACAGGGGGCAAGCGGTATTATGTGAACACCGGCGGTCAGGCGTATACAGGATGGCTGGTGCTGGACGGAAAGCTCTATTACGCGAACGTGGCAGGTGTGATCTGGACGAACAAAAGCTATGAGGGGATCATTTTCGATGAGAACGGAGCGGCACAGGATAATGCCTCCGCTCGGGTAAAAATGAAGGCTATGGAGGTTCTGGGGAGGATTACCGACAGCAGCATGACAGACGCGGAAAAACTGCGGGCATCCTGGAATTATCTGGTAAACAGCGGGTCCTTCGGCTACTGGGCCAAGTACCCGAATCTGAACCGGAAGGGCTGGCAGAAGGAGACCGCCCTGGATATGCTGAACACCCGGAGAGGAAACTGCTACAGTTTCGCCTGCGCTTTTGCCGCCCTGGCAGCGGAGATCGGTTACCGGCCGAAAGTGATCTGCGGCAGAGTGCCCGGAACACGGGACGGATCCTCAGACGGACTGACGCGTCACAGCTGGGTGAGTATCAACGGATTGTATTACGACCCGGAGGCGGAGTTTGCCGGATGGTACACCGGTGTGTACGGAGCGGGCGCATATTATCTTGCAGGGAGTATTCAGCGTGTGGTGGATTTCCGGACAAGCGTATAAGTTATTTTCAGAAAATGCTCCGTCCCCGGTGTTATTCCGGGGACGGAGCATTTTCTGTTATTCGTATTCCGTTTATCTCCACATTATCCTCCATGGGAATCACCAGACAGCGGCGGCCGTCGATAGTGCGGGTTTCCACCAGTTCCGCACGCTCGGGATTCACATGAATCACCACATCCGGAGTCTTGATTTCCATACGCCGGGTGTTGGTGATATTGGCGGCGACCAGGGAGGACTGCTCTCCGGTGGCCAGTTCATACTGCCGGTCGAAGGACTCCAGCTTTTCATCCTGAACGCCGCTCTCCTCAAACAGCCGTTTGACCTCGGATTTTGTCAGGATCACAGGATCCGGGGAGTCCTTTTGGGATTCCACCCATTCGTTCAGCTTTTCGTGTATGCTGATAACGGTATCGTAGGCGCAGTCCTCCCCGAGAGTTTCCTCCACCAGGGAGTTAAAGGAATCCTTCTGGCTTCCCGCAGTTAGGGGCGCCGTGCAGCCCAGAAATTCATCCACGAAGGAGGCGTGGAGCTGCTCCGGATTTTTCGTGTAGTAGAGGAGGCTGTGAATGTCTGCGCTCCGGTCGTTGAACACGGGAAAGAGGAATCCCAGGTCCGGCATCTCCACGATCCAGTCCCGGATGCGGTCCTCGATGGTGTTGGATTCCGCGTTGTAGCAGAGGCCCGCTTTGGACAGGTTTACGGGGCAGATACTGCACAGGATATGTTCATAAACTTCATCTGAGGCGTCGAACATTTCCAGGTTGTCCGAGGATTTTCCGGGAATGTCGTAGACGGTGTGGATCAGAATAATGTAATAATTCTCTCCGTAATCATAATGCTGGATGATTCGGTCATAGAATTCCTCCAGGAGATCGTCGTCCTTCAGCTTGCTGTTCCGCAGCCGGAGGAGAAAGGCCTGGGTTCCGTCCTCCGTCTCCTGATCCAGAGGAAATTCCATATTCAGGAGATTTTTGCCCAGGGTACCGGAAAGGGTTTTGCGGAAAATGTCGAAGTATTTGTGCATCTCCTCCTCGGAGAGGGAAAGAAAGGCCTCTTTGATCAGGGCCTTTTTGTTTTTTTCACCGTCCACGTAACAGCCGCAGAGGCGGGTAATGGCGCAGTTGGATGGAGTAAACTGCTTTTTGATTTCGGAAATTTCTTTTTTATTCATGTCTCACCATAAAGGGGCTGCCGCATGATAAGGAGAACCTGATGTGCGGCAGCCTCTTTGCTTTCTGTTTTTTATGTTTCTCGGAGGTTATAGTTTCGAGTAGCCGTAGCCGTTTACCATGGCGTCCAGTTTCTGCTTCTGGCGGCAGAGAGGACATTCGTAGGCGCGGTAGGTACCGTAGTTGGGGATATCCTTCTGCTGGAAGATGGAGTGAACAGGCAGCTGGGCTACACTGCTTACCGCGCTGAAAATGGCGGCGATGCCGCGGATGACTCCGCCGTAGTAGAGCACGCTGTGAACGGCGCGGTTCAGGGTTTCGCCGGTGGTGACGGATCCGTTCAGGATCAGGATGTTTTTATTCCGGATCATGCCCTGGACGTTATCGCGGAATATGATCTGTCCTGCGTTGTTATACTCCGGAGAAGTTACATAAATGGACTGATGAGCGTTCATGGAGAGGACTCCTACCTTGGTCAGCTCATCCGCCAGATAAGCGCCCACCACTTCCAGTCCGTCCATACATACGATGGTGTCAATAGGAACGGACGCTTCATAATTTGCGGAGAGCGCTTCGGCAACGCGTTTCGCCTCGGAGCAGCGGGCCTTCATGGTAACGATATCCAGGTAATGGGTGATGTGAGACTGGGGAGTGGCGAAATGTCCGGGAAAAACCTTCAGCTGGATTCTGCTGTCATTGCGGGCAGAAATTTTGAACATCTTTGTTTCCATAAAACAACCTCCTTGTTGTGGATTTCGATAGGTTTATTATATAACAGAAGTACTAAATTTACAACAAATATTGGCCGATTATTGTGAATTGTGCTGAATTTAGAACAAAGAGATCCGGGGAGAAGGAGCGGATGAGGAAAGGCCGGGCGTCCGGTCATTGATCCGGCGGATGGACGGCACTGCGGAAGTGTCCGGCATATAAAAAAGGGACCTCTGCAAAAGCAAAGGTCCCGGAAAAGGGGAAAGCGGCAGCTGCCGCTGCTGTGGGGCGTCAGCCTTCGATGGCGATCAGTCCTTTATTTTCAATAGCGCGCTGTTCCTGCTTCGGAACGGAAAGCTTCAGGATCCCATCCTCGTACTTCGCATGGATGTCTTCCTCACGCATGGTGTCGCCCACGTAGAAGCTTCTGCTTGTGCTGCCTGTATAGCGCTCTCTGCGGATGAAATTCCCTTTTTCGTCCTTCTCGTCCCTGTTTTCGTTTCTGGTGGCCGAGATGGTGAGGCAGCCATTCTCCAGCCGGGCGGTGATGTCTTCCTTCTTATAGCCGGGAAGATCGATATCCAGCTCGTAGCTGCCGTCATTTTCTCTGATATCCGTTTTCATCACGGACTGTGCGGATTTACTGTAAAATGGGCTTCTTCCGGTCCAGAAGTCATCGCTGAACGGAAAATCCATCCAGTTATCAAATAAATTTTCTCCAAAAATACTGGGCATTAACATAAGTCATATCTCCTTTCCATTTATGAAAAAACTTCCAGCCGCACGGCTGTCAGAAACCGCGGCGCTGTAAAACCTTTATGAGCTTCTGTAATTACAGTTTCCGAAACGGGGGAAGTTTATTCTTCATTTATTTTCTATTTCCCTCGTTCTAGATGTACTATAACACATGTTATCAGCACTGTCAACAGCTGAGTGCCAATTCTTTTGTGAACAATTTGTGAATGATAGGCAGCTTGACAAAAGATAAGACAAATAGTATGATTTTTTTGCAAAAGAAGGACAAAGAACGAAAAAGGCTGTATTTTTTGAAAGAAAGGGGAGTGAGAATCATGAAAAAGGAGAAACTGATCAGCAGGCGGCGATGGCCCGGTATTTTCTGTCTTCTTTTCCTGCTCTCTCTGCCGGCGACGGCGAAGATCTGCAGAGCGGGAAGCATGTACGATGTGAAGGTGGACACCAGTTATCTGGCTCTGCGCTCTTCCATGGCCTATGACAGCGCCAATGAAATCGGAAAGCTGTACACCGGCGATTCCGTCTGGGTGGAAAATATGGACGACTCCACTTACTGGTACGTCTATTCTCCCAAACATGACCTGTACGGCTACGTGAATAAGGATTACCTGGAAGCCCATGCTCTCTATAATTCCTGGAGAGTAAACGTTTCCACCGGTTATCTGGCTCTTCGCAGCGGGAAGGCCTACAGCGAGAGCAACGAGATCGGGGAGCTTTACAGCGGAGATACGGTGCAGGTGGAAAATATGGACGATTCCGACTACTGGTATGTGTATTCTCCGAAATACGAGACCTCCGGTTATGTGAATAAGGAATATCTGGTAGCCCAGACGGTATCGGAGACCTGGAGCGTAAGCGTTTCGAAGGGTTACCTGGCTCTTCGCAGCGGGAAGGCATACAGCGGCAAAAATGAGATCGGAGAACTGTATAACGGCGACACTGTACAGGTGGAGAATAAGGATGATTCCGACTACTGGTATGTCTATTCTCCGAAATATGATAAATATGGATATGTGGACAAGGATTACCTGACGCCTCAGACCACTTATGAAACCTGGAAGGTGAGCGTGGCCAAAGGCTACCTGGCTCTCCGTTCCGAAAAAGCCTACAGCTCCGCGAATGAGATCGGAGAGCTGTACAGCGGGGATCTGGTACAGGTAAAGAATAAGGACGATTCCACCTACTGGTACGTATACGCTCCCAAATGTGATGCGTACGGGTATGTAAACAGTGATTATCTGGTGCCGGAGAATTCCTCCGAAACCTGGCGGGTGAGCGTCTCCAGAGGGTATCTGGCCCTTCGCACCGAAAAGGCCTACAGCTCCCGCAATGAGATCGGAGAGCTGTACAACGGCGACACGGTGCAGGTGGAAAGCAAAGACGATTCCGACTACTGGTATGTGTATTCTCCAAAATACGACGCTTACGGCTATGTAAATAAAGATTATCTTGTCCGCTGATGCCAAAGCCGAAAAGCAGGGGGCTGCCGGTAAATGCTGACGGCGCCGTCCTTTTTACAGGGCAGAATGCACAGCCGGCAAAAAACGACAACATTATGAAGGAGCAGACTATCATGAAGCGATACGATACAGAACTGATCAGCAGGGATTACGTTTCCATCAAACCCATGGGGAGGATCGCCGGTTATCCGGTGCGGCCGGGACTGTTCGAGGTGAACGGGGCCATGGTCCTGCCTCTGGGGGTGAATTTTACGGTTCATACCAGCAGCGGGACGTCCTGCGAGCTTCTTCTGTTTCACCGGGGAGAGGACGAGCCCTATGCGGTGCTGCCCTTTCCCCAGGAATACAAAATCGGCGATGTGTATTCCATGATTGTGTATAATCTCGATTTCAAAGAATTTGAATATGCCTACCGTGTGGACGGTCCCTGGGAGCCGAAAAAAGGCCTCATCTATGACAAAAAGGCTGTTCTTCTGGATCCCTATGCCCGGACGGTGGCGGGCCAGAATGAATGGGGAAAATCCAAAACGGGAAGCTACCATGCCCTGGTGGTGGAGGATTCCTTTGACTGGGGGGATATGCCCCAGTCCTCCAGAGAACTGTGTGATCTGGTGATCTATGAGCTTCATGTAAGGGGCTTTACCCAGCATCCATCCTCCGGCGTGGAACACAGAGGAACCTTCGCCGGTCTGAGAGAAAAAATACCGTATCTGAAGGAACTGGGCGTCAACGCAGTGGAGCTGATGCCTGTCTTCGAGTTTGACGAGACCATGAATGCCCGTGAGTATCGCGGCAAAAAGCTGCTGGAATACTGGGGATATAATACGGTGAGCTTCTTTTCTCCCAATGCCAGTTATTC
This sequence comes from uncultured Lachnospiraceae bacterium, assembly GCA_947626985.1. Lineage (GTDB taxonomy): Bacteria > Bacillota > Clostridia > Lachnospirales > Lachnospiraceae > Blautia_A. The sequence continues at coordinate 122,877 of CANQUG010000001.1, forward strand.
CGCCCTGGATGAAAGTCACCGGGAAGGGAGGGAGCTGAAGGAGCTGATCAGGGCTCTCCACGGAGAAGGAATTGAGGTGATCCTGGACGTGGTGTTCAATCACACCGCGGAGGGCAATGAGAAGGGACGGATGTTCAGCTTCAAGGGGTTTGACAACAATGTGTACTATATGCTGACCCCCGAGGCCAATTACTATAATTTCAGCGGATGCGGAAATACGCTGAACTGCAACCATCCCGTGGTGCAGCAGATGATTCTGGAATGCCTCAGGTACTGGACGGTCAGCTATCGGGTGGACGGATTCCGGTTTGACCTGGCCAGCATTCTGGGAAGAAATGAGGACGGCTCCCCCATGAACAACCCTCCCCTGCTGAAGACCCTGGCCTTTGACCCTATTCTGAGCAATGTGAAGCTCATCGCCGAGGCCTGGGACGCGGGCGGACTGTATCAGGTGGGAAGCTTCCCGGCCCACAGGCGCTGGGCGGAGTGGAACGGAAGATACCGGGACAAGGTGAGAGGATTTCTGAAAGGGGACGCCTGGGATTCCTGGACGGCGGCCTGGTGCATGTGCGGTTCCGGCGACCTTTACGGAGACGTCTATGGAGAAAGGGTGTCCAGCAACTACGGCGGGTACAATTCCAGCATTAATTTTCTTACCTGCCATGACGGCTTTACCCTCTATGATCTCTACTCCTACAATGAAAAGCACAATGAAGAGAACGGCTGGGAAAACACCGACGGATCCAACGACAACCACAGCTGGAACTGCGGAGCCGAGGGGGAGACGCAGGATCCGGAGGTACTGAAGCTCCGTTTCCGGATGATCCGGAATGCCTGCGCGGTTCTTCTCTGCAGCCGGGGAACACCCATGTTCCTGGCCGGAGACGAGTTCGGCAACACCCAGAAGGGAAACAACAACTGTTACTGTCAGGACAATGAGCTCTCCTGGCTGGACTGGTCCCTTCTGAACAAAAACAGGGAGCTCTTTGAATTTTTCAAATTTATGATCCGTTTCCGCATGGAGCATCCCATTATCCGGAAAAAGCTGCCCAACGCCGTCTGCGGCATGGATCTGGTTCATACTCACTGCGCGGATGCCCGGAAGGTGGACCTTGAGCCCAATGCCATGACCTACGGCGTCTGCTTCGCCGGATATGACCGGGAAGCGGGGCGGGACGATATTGTATATATGGTTGTGAATACCTACTGGGAGGATGTGACGGTCACTCTCCCGCCTATCCCCAAGACGGCCACCTGGTATCTGCGGGTGAACACCTACGGGGACGGCAGAGGACGTTACTGCTACAGTGAGACAGAGGCTGTGCGGATCATCTGGGATTTCGTTATGCGGCCCCGGTCTGTGGCGATCTTTACCGCGAGGGAATATTAGTACAGTGCTGCATTACTTTGATATTTAGGTACACTCCATGTGGTTCGGGCGCACATCCGGAGTACAGTACTGCATTACTTCGATATTTATGCAGCGCTGTACCGGGAACTGTCGTGTGATTTTTTCACTTGCCATATATTTTTTCCCACTCATGAAAGAAAACGCCGTCTGCGGCCAGAATGTTCATGGGTGGGAAAATTTGTTTGCTTATGGAAAAAATGCGTGTATAATAAAAAGAAAAGCGAAAGGAGTCAGAGGATGATATACAGAGATTTTCAGGGAAATCAGCTTTCGCTGCTGGGGTTCGGAGCCATGCGGCTGCCCCAGAGGGAAGACGGAACGGTGGATGAGGCCCAGGTGGAGGAAATGGTTCGCTACGCCATGGAGCACGGCGTGAATTATTATGATACGGCCTATCCATACCATGGCGGTACGTCGGAGATCATTCTGGGAAAAGCGCTGAAGCAGTATCCCAGGGACAGTTTTTATCTGGCCACCAAGTATCCGGGTCATCAGATCAGCAGCAGCTACGATCCTGCGGCGGTGTTCGAGGAGCAGCTTCAGAAGTGCGGCGTGGAGTATTTTGACTTCTATCTTTTACATAATGTGTATGAGAACTCCATGAAAACCTACCTGGATCCCAAATGGGGCATTCTGGAATATTTTAAGGAACAGAGACGTCTGGGCAGGATTCGCCATCTGGGCTTTTCCAGCCACGGCAGTGTGAAGCTTCTCCGCCAGTTCCTGGATATCTGCGGGGAGGACATGGAATTCTGTCAGATCCAGCTGAACTATCTGGACTGGACTCTTCAGAATGCCAGGGGCAAATATGAGCTTCTCACGGAGCGGGGAATTCCCGTGTGGGTGATGGAGCCGGTGCGGGGAGGAAGGCTGGCGAAGCTGGACGATGCCTCCGAAGCCAGGCTGAAGGAGAAGCGTCCGGAGGAATCCGTACCCGCCTGGGGCTTCCGTTTCCTTCAGGGACTTCCGGGTCTCAGAATGATTCTCAGCGGAATGTCCAGCCTGGAGCAGATGAGGGACAATGTGAGCACCTTCGGGGAATACCGGGATCTTTCGGAGGAGGAGAAACAGCTGCTGCTGGATATTGCGGACGGAATGAAGAATTCCATTCCCTGCACGGGCTGCCGCTACTGCTGCGACGGATGTCCCAAAGGGCTGGATATTCCCATGATGATGTCCATGCTGAATGAGATCCGTTTTTCACCCGCCGTGAACACAGCTATGAGACTGGATGCTCTTCCTGAGGACAAACAGCCCTCCGCCTGTGTGGCCTGCGGCAAATGCGCGAAAGTCTGTCCCCAGAACATTCCCATTCCTCAGATGATGAAGGAGCTCACCGAAGCTCTGGAAAAAATCCCCAGCTGGGCGGAGATCTGCCGGCAGAGGGAGGAAGCGCAGAAGAAGCTGAAGGAGAAAAAAGAAAACTGAAATCAAGGATAAAAAAGACAGCTGTGAGAAACGCAGGAAGACAGACAAAGGGAAAAGACGGCTGAGAGAAACACAGGAAACAGAAAAAGAAATACAAGAAGCATAAAAAAGTATAAAAGTTCAAGAATATTTCACTCAAAAATAAGAAATGGAGAATCATCATGAAAGTTCTGATTATTAACGGAAGCCCCCGCGTAAATGGAAACACCTCCGTCGCCCTTCGGGAAATGGAAGCGCAGTTTGCGAAAAACGGGATTGAGACAGAGACCATCCAGGTGGGAAATAAGAACATCCGGGGCTGCATCGCCTGCGGAAAGTGCGCGGAAAAAGGCAAATGCGTGTTTGACGACGCTGTGAACGAGATCGCGCCGAAGTTTGAAGCCAGCGACGGTCTGGTAGTGGCCAGCCCCGTATACTACGCTTCGGCCAACGCCACGCTCATCGCCCTTCTGGACCGGCTGTTTTACAGCACCGGTTTCGATAAGACCATGAAGGTGGGAGCGAGCGTCGTGGTGGCAAGAAGAGGCGGATGCTCCGCCACTTACGACGAGCTGAACAAATACTTCACCATTTCCGGAATGCCGGTGGCCTCCAGCTGTTACTGGAACAGCCTTCACGGCAGAGGAAAGGGAGAGGCCGAGCAGGATCTGGAGGGTCTGCAGACCATGCGTATGCTGGCGGATAATATGTCCTTCCTGATCAAAAGCATTGCTCTTGGGAAAGAGAAATATGGACTTCCGGAAAAAGAGGAGAGAGTTTTCACGCATTTTATCAGATAAGGGAAGCTTCAATAACGGAGACTGCTGCAGAGAGAACGAGTTGTTTTCCAGGCAGAAAAAGGGCTGGGACGCGTCAGTGTCCCAGCCTTGCTTTGTAGTAAAGAGGTGAAAGCCCGTAATATTTCTTGAAAAGCTTACTGAAATGGTAAGCGTCCTCATATCCCACAGCGGCGGCCACAGCCTGGACGGAGCATTCCGGATTACTGTCCAGGATTTCCCGGGCCTTTCTCATGCGGAGGCTGATGAGATAGTTGATGGGGGTATCCCCGGTTTCGCTCTTAAACAGCTTGGAGATGTAGTAGGAGCTGAGGTACATATTGTTGGCGATCTGATCCAGAGAGATTTTTTCTCTGTAATTTTCCTCCATATATTTCATGATGTTCTGCACAATGTATTTTTTTGTAATGGATTTGAATTCGTAATGGGTGGAACAGCCGGATTTTTCCACCTGCTCCAGCTCCTGCCTCCGCAGCCTCTCGATGAGACAGAGCACCTGGATCAGGTAAGCCTTCAGCATAAGGCTTCGTCCCGCCTCGTAGCGGCTGGACTCCTGATCGATGGCTCCGCACAGGTGAAAAATGAGCTGCTTCGATTCCTCCGGAAGCCAGATGATGTTTTCGTGTCCCCGGAACAGGGGAAGAAAGTTTTTGGGACAGTTTTTAAATTCCACATCGGTGAAGCCCAGATAGCATTCCACATAGGTCTGGTCGGACCTGCTGTCCGGAAAACTCCGGTGAAACGTGCCGGGATTGAGAATGACCAGATTTCCCTCCTTTACCTCATGCTCCTGCCCCTCGATGATAAAGCCGCCTTTGCCCTGGAGTATGACGATCAGTTCTATAAAATCGTGACTGTGGTAATCATTTTCTTCGGTTTTCTTATGGATGCCGGAGAAAAGAAAACGGGGATTCAGGTCCGATTCTGTGATATCGTAAGTGTTATCCTGCATAAGCATCCTTCCTTTCTGAAAAAAATGCCGGCTGCGCCGGGGCGAAAAAAAGGAACCATTGCCCCGTTCTGTCCCTGCACATACAGCTGGAAACCTATCTAAGTATACAACATAAGACATTCGATGTACAGGAAATTACATTCCACTTTTGATAAATAAATCTATAATATAGAGAAGTTTCGTCCAGGAGAAAAGTCTGAGACACGGACATATGTCTGTCTGTTCGGGACTGGACGGCTGGCAGAAAAGGCGGGATCCAACAGTCGGGAATCCGCTTTTTTGGCGGAAGCTGCTGTCGGATAACTGACGGACAGCCGTCGAACAGCTGGAGAATCCTGCATGACACATTGGATGAAACAGAATGAGGAGGAGTATTATTATGACAAAAAGTATGACCACCGGCAATCCGGTGAAGCTGATTTTGCTGTTTTCCCTGCCTTTGATTGTAGGGAATATTTTTCAGCAGTTTTACAGTATGGCCGACACCCTCATCGTGGGGCGGACCATCGGCGTCAATGCCCTGGCGGCGGTAGGCTGCACGGGGAGCCTGACCTTTTTTATCCTGGGATTCATCATGGGATTTGCCTCGGGCCTGTCCATTATCACAGCTCAGAGATTCGGAGCGGAGGACGAGGAGGGAATTAAGAAAAGCTTTGCCACCAGCATTGTTCTGAGCGGAATCCTGGCGGTGGTGATGGCCGTGGTATCTTCCCTGTTTGCCATGCCTGCGCTGAAGCTGCTGCAGACTCCTTCGGAGATCATTCACGACGCCTATTCCTACATGATCGTGATCCTGCTGGGAATTCCCACCATGGTGCTCTATAATCTGACCTCCAATATGATCCGGGCACTGGGCGACAGCAAGACTCCGCTTTATTTTCTGATTATTGCCTGCTCCTCCAACATCGTGATGGACTTTGGGTTTATCCTTTTCCTTCATATGGGAGTAGCCGGAGCAGGATGGGCTACCGTGCTGGCACAGCTGCTCTCCGGCGTGTGCTGCTGTATTTATATTAAGAAGAAAATGCCGATTCTGTGGGTGGAAAAGCGGCATTTCGTTCTGGCAAAGGAGGAAATCATGCTTCATCTGAAGACCGCGTTCCCCATGGCCTTTCAGATGTCCATTATCAGCATCGGTTCCCTGATGGTACAGTTTGCTCTTAACGGTCTCGGCGCCGTTTCCGTGGCTGCCTACACTGCGGCCCAGAAGATCGACAGCATCGCCACCATGCCCATCAACTCTCTGGGAGCCACTATGGCCACTTATTCCGCCCAGAATTACGGCGCGGGAAGACTGGACCGGGTGAAGAAGGGCGTCATGCAGTGCTGCGTTATTTCCGTGAGCTTCAGCTTTCTCATGACCTGCATGAATATCTTTGCCGGAGGACGTCTGGCGGCGATCTTCGTAGGCTCCGGGGAGGCGGAGGTTCTGCGCCTGGCCAAAATATATCTCTCCATTGACGGCGTCTTTTACTGGATTCTGGCTCTTCTGTTCATTTTCCGGTTTACCATCCAGGGACTGGGAAACGGTTCCATCCCCATGATGGCCGGTGCGGTGGAGCTGGTGGCAAGGGCTTCCGGCTCTGTGGTTCTGGTAAAGATGTTTGGATTTGCGGGAGCCTGCTTCTCCAATACCCTGGCCTGGGTGATGGCGGGAACTCTGCTTACGGTGGAATACTTCCGGTTTATAAAAAAGCTTACCGCCAATACGGACGGAGGAAGCCAGAGCGGATCCGGAAGGAAATTCCAGATTGCGGTGAGACACAATATCCGGAGACGGAAGATGACATATTGACCCTGATATTCTTCCGTCCTGTCGGTTGTTCTTTCGTAAAAAAGCTGTTGCAAAAACGCCCTGGACAATATATCCTGAGATTATATCTGTATATCCCTCAGTGAATCCGGCAATGATCCGTACCCGCTGCCCCTGCCGGTGCGGATCGGAACTCAGTGTTCACGGAGCGGCATACGGGGAAGTTTCAGCGGATATTGTGCTGTGCCGTCGTTTTGCGGCAGCTTTTTTTCAGCGTGGAGGACTTAAATTATGAAATATCCTTATGCGGACATGCATTGCGACACACTTTTACACTGTATTTCCAGAGAAGGCGGACTCGCCTCTCTTTATGACCTTTCCGGGATGCAGAGCATCCGGCAGATGGCGGAAGCAGGGCAGCTGCTGCAGTTTTTTGCCGTATTTTTTCCGCCCGTCGGGGAGGAACCGGAGCTGCCGCCGGATGAGGAGTTTTTCCGGATTCTGAGGGAGCATTTATACCGGGAGACGGCTCTGCACGCGGATGTCATCGCCATGGCTCATAATTATGAGGAGATCATGGAAAATCAGAAGCAGGGCAAAGCCTCTGCTGTTCTCACCGTGGAGGATGGGCGCATGGTGGAGGGAAGCCATTCCCGGCTGCAGATGTTGTATGAACAGGGCGTGCGCGCTATTGCCCTCACCTGGAATTTTCCCAACTGTTTCGGGTATCCCAATTCCCCGGACCCGAATATTATGAAGAAGGGCTTGACGGACTTCGGCAAAGAAGCGGTGGAGGAGATGAACCGGATGGGAATCCTGGCAGACGTGTCCCACCTCTCGGACGGAGGATTTTACGATGTGGCCGCCTTGAGCAGGAAGCCTTTTATCGCGTCTCATTCCAACTGTCGGGCCCTCACTCCCCATCCCAGAAATCTTACGGACGATATGATCCGTATTCTGGCGGAAAAAGGCGGCGTGGCCGGCCTGAATTTCTGCCCGGCCTTTGTGGGCAAAACCACAGACTGTCAGAAGACCACCGTGGAAGATCTGGGCAGGCACGTCCTCCATTTCATTCAGGTGGGCGGAGAGGACTGCGTTGGTCTGGGAACAGACTTCGACGGCATGGACGGCGAGCTGGAGATCGGCCATCCCTCGGAGATGTACCGGCTGTTTGATTATCTGGAGAAGCAGGGCCTGACGCAGCGGCAGCTGGACAAAATCGCCAATGGAAACGTGCTGCGGGTGATCCGGGATAGTATGAGATGAAACCTGGTATGGAGTGATCACTGTTCCATGAATATTCCGCAGCCGTGTCGGGACTGCCCATTGTTTCGTGGAGATTCCGAAAACGGTGGATGTTGCAGAATCTGTCATTGTGTCCAGATTGCTCATCGTTTCGTGAATATAGATTTTACGGGATTTTTTCAGATACGCAGGAATGAAAAAACTCAGCAGATAAAGTGGAGGAAATTCATTGACATTTCCGGTTCGAACCTTTAAGCTGTAGTACAGAGATTTTCCGCCGGAGGCGGCTTTTGAGGAGGAGACTCATGAACGCATATTATTTGCTGCTGTATTTTTTCGTGTATGGTTTTTTAGGGTGGTGCGCTGAGGTAGGCTACGCGGCGGTAAAACAGCGGTGCTTTGTGAACAGAGGATTTTTGAACGGACCCATCTGCCCTATTTACGGCGTGGGAGTCACTATAGTCATTACGTTTCTGATGCCCATGAAGTCCAATCTGATCCTTCTGTACATTACGTCCGTGGTTCTGGTTACCCTTCTGGAGGGCCTGACAGGCTGGGCGATGTTTAAAATTTTTCACCACAAATGGTGGGACTATTCCAATATCCCTTTTAATATCGGCGGATATGTCTGCCTGATCTTCTCCATCATGTGGGGTGTGGCCTGCGTGGTGATCGTGGACTTTATTCACCCGGTGATCCAGAGAATTCTGGAGATGCTGCCCCATACTCTGACCATAGTGGTGCTTGTGATCCTGTGCGGCGTTATGCTGACAGACCTGATCGTGACGGCGTCAGCCATCTTCAAGTTCAATAAACATCTGGAGAGAATGGAAAGACTTGCAGGAGAGCTGCGGGAGATTTCCGATCAGATCGGAGAGAATATTTACGAAGCAACCATTGCCGCCATAGAAAAGAAGGAAAGCCTTCCCGGGAGAAAAGAGCTTTCCCAGGATGTCCGAAACCGTATTCTTCAGCTGCACGAGCGTTATGAGCTCCTGAAGAACAAACGGCAGAGAGTGCTGGAGCGTCTGATGCTGGCCTTTCCCAAAATGGAATCCGTGCCGCATAAAGAACAGCTGGAGGAACTGCGCCGCCAGCTCCAGACCCGATTGAAAAGATCATAAAGCCTATGGGCAGGATTGTGAAATTCCCCTGATAGGGATTTTTTACAGTCCTGCCCTATTTTAATCTATTCTGTTATGTTCCATTCATTCCATTTATTCCATACATTCCATACCATTCCGTTTCATACCATACCATACCATACCATACCATTCCGTTTCATTCCGTTTCATACCATACCATACCATGCCATTCCGTTTCATGCCATTCCATGCCATGCCATTCCATGCCATTCCGTTTCATGCCATTCCGTTTCATGCCATTCCATGCCATGCCATTCCATTCCATTCCATTCCATGCCATTCCGTTTCATGTCATGCCGTTCTGTTCTGTTCCATTCCGTTTTTTCTGTTCTCTTCTGTTCTCTTCTGTTCTCTTCTGTTCTCTTCTGTTCTCTTCTGTTCTCTTCTGTTCTCTTCTGTTCCCTTCTGTTCCCTTCCCTTCCCTTCCCTTCTCTTCTCTTCCTCTTCGTCAGTCTTCCTCTATGACCAGAATTTCCAGGTAGTCGAAATCGATATGTTCGATGAAGCTGTCCTGACGGAAACGAGTGCGGGAATGCTTTTTAAAATCCGTGATATTAGCCTCCAGCCAGATGGGATGCTCCAGGTCAAATTCATAGCAGAGCTGTTCCAGGGCACGAAAAACCTTGTGTGTGCGGGTGTCCCGGGAGTCGTCTGCGATGACGCTGTCCCTGAGAAGATGATTATTTTTCCAGATTTTACCCCATAAACGGAACATATTGGACCTCCTGAATTCTATATAAATTGCAAAAATACAGCCGGTTCCCTGACAAAACTGCACGCCATCGCTGCTTATCACTTTTTTCGGCAGTATATTTACTGCATAGTATATCCGGCATGAGCCGTGAAGTAAAGAAAAAAATAAAAGAACGCAGAACTATTGAACATTTGTCGGGCAGCTCTTGCATTGGCTGCAGCACCAGACAGGGCTGCAAGCTGAAACGCCATCCATATAAGTATACGCAGAACGAGTACGAAGCTGTTCGCAGCGAAAGCCGACAGGGATTTGCCATCAGTTCTGAAAAATTAAAGAGGATTTTCACCAGTCAATTTTTTCATTCAGATGCAAATCCCAAATTTGAAATTTTAAAGCTAAATATGAGAAAAAATCTCAAATAATGTTTACAAAGTAAAAATCCTGAGTATAATAGAAATATGAGTGGAGGTAAATGATATGCTATGCCAATTTACAGTGAAGAATTTTAAAAGCATTCGGGACGAAATTACATTCGATATGCAGGCTGCTGCCATTTCTGAACATGAAGATCGGATAATTAAGGATAAAGATAATGAACTGTTTTTGCCGGTGTCGGCTATTTATGGCCCAAATGGAGGCGGCAAATCGAATATTCTGGAAGCATTGCGCATTTTGACATTGAAGGTACTTCGTCCATTATATGCAGCCGGTGATGATGAGAAGCATGTGATTCCTCGTAAAAAGCTGGTTATTGAACCATTTGCTTTTTCTGACAAGGAAAAGAAAGAGCCTACGGAATTTGAAGTGTTTTTCCGAACAGAAATGGCTGAATATCGTTATATCTTAACTATTAGGCGTGACATGGTTTTATATGAACGTCTGGATCGTATTAAATTGGATACGAGAAGACGATCGGCACTTTTTGAGCGGGACAATGGGGAAATTGTTCTGAAAGGTGCATTTGCAAGACTGAAAATAAGCGACGAGTTATCGGACACGCTTCCGCTGCTTTCTTATCTTGGAATTACTTATCGAAAAAATGAAGTTGTAAATGACGTACTGGATTGGTTTGAATTGGGAATTGATTTTATGAACTACGGGAATCCGATGCAGGAGCTGCGCATGGCGATTGCTAATTCCGATAACATTAAAGAATTGGTTTTGAAAATGATTCAGGAAATGGATCTGGATATTTTGGATTTTCGTGTGGAAAAACTGGAACATGACCGGATCGAAGTCTTTACCAAACATGAAGTGGATGGTTATGAAGCAGAGCTTAGCTTATCGGATGAATCCAGCGGTACGAAAAAGCTGTTTGGATTGCTTCCGTTTATTGCAGACAGCCTGATCGGCGGAACAACTTTAGTAATTGATGAGTTGGATGCCAAAATTCATCCTGCATTGTTGCGTCATATTATTATGCTTTACAACGACATGGAAGTAAACCGGAAGGGTGCGCAGTTGATTTTTACCTCTCATGATTTATCGACCATGAATAGTGAGGTGTTCCGGAGAGATGAAATATGGTTTGCAGCAAAAGGAAACAGTCAAAATTCCAGGCTGTATTCGCTGGTTGAATTTAAGAACAGTAAAGGAGAATCTGTTCGAAAAGATGCGAAGTTTGACAAGCAGTATCTGGAAGGCAAGTATGGCGCTGATCCATACCTCAGAAGAATTATAGATTGGGGGAGTGCAGGTGCCTGAAAAAGCCGGAATAGAGAAGTGGAAAAAGAAACGTCGTCAGGAATACATGGAAATGAAGGAATACCGATATTATATTTTCTGCGAAGGCCAGCAGACGGAACCCCTTTATTTTGAAGGATTTAAAAGACTGATTGAGGATCACCCTGTATACCGGGATATGGTGCTGATAGAGATCGAGCCATGTCAGGCGGAGACAATGCGGGTGATTGGTATGGCGGAGAGATATGTAAGAAAGAACCATATTAAGAAGGGTCAGATTTGGTGTGTCTATGATAAAGACAGCTTTCCGCCGAATGATTTTAACAGTGTGGCACAAAGGGCAAAACAGCTAAATAAAGAAAATCCGGAATTACAATATCACGCTGCATGGAGCAATGAATGCATCGAATTCTGGTTTTTACTTCATTTTGCTTACTACACATCTAATAATCACCGGACAAAGTATATCTCTTTCCTGAATGATAAGTTTAGAGTGCTGGGACTTGGCAGGTATCAGAAAAATATGAAGGATATTTTCGATATTCTGATGAAAAAAGGTAATCCAAAGCTGGCGATACGGTACGCAAAGCGGATTATAAAAGATGGAGAAAGTAAAACACCAACGGAAATAGCTCCGGGAACGAAAGTGTATGAGCTGGTGGAGGAACTGGTGAAGTACTTGCCCGAAGATGTTAAAATGTACTATTTGTAAAGATACGAAAGGAGAACCAATTAAAGATGCCTGATATGCTGAGCGATGCCAAGGATAAGGATTTTTGAAAAATTCATTAGATAAGACACGGGAAATTAACGTGATGATTTCGTAAATAAAAGCTTTTTGTGAATAATTCAGGCTAATTAATGATGACGAAACATACCGTCATATTGTTAAACCCCAAGCTTCCCAGACTTCCCGTGCAGGATTCGACGTACAGCTGGCAGGGCTGTGCTTCCTGTCTGGCAGACCGTTTGGGCGCGGTTTTAACGGAGACGAAATCCACCGCTTACGGAGACTTAGGCGCGAAGGCTCTTCCTGAGCGCCTTAGCCGGAGTTGGCGGTTAGTTCGGCGGAGTGTTGCGCCGTCAACAGACAGGAAGCACAGCCCTGACAGCGTCCGTCTGTCTGCCGCCCCGCGGGTATCTTCCTTCTTGCCTCCTCTGTCTTATCACTACTGCTCCGCTTTCGTCCATGGGTATTTTTTTATTGCGGTTTTTTTACAAATCTAATATAATGAAGAAAGTGTGGAAAGCGCAAAAAAAAAGAAAAAATTTATGTGTATCCCGGTACCGGCAGGAATTTTCACAAAAACTCTGCCGTCCCACCGGAGAAATGGAGGAGCTGCTTATGAAATTATACGACGGCGGCGTATACCTGGCAAAAGGCCGTGAGATCCTCACAGAAGAGGCGTCCCTGCCGATTACCAGAGAAGAAGCCGCGAAGAACACCATCGCCTACGGCATCCTGAAGTCCCACAATACATCAGGAAACATGGAAAAGCTTCAGATCCGCTTTGACAAACTGACCTCCCACGACATCACCTTCGTGGGAATCATCCAGACGGCCCGGGCATCCGGACTGGAGAAATTCCCGGTCCCCTATGTCCTCACCAACTGCCACAATTCCCTCTGCGCAGTAGGCGGCACCATCAACGAGGACGACCACATGTTCGGCCTCACCTGCGCCAAAAAATACGGCGGAGTCTACGTACCCCCTCACCAGGCCGTTATCCACCAGTTTGCCCGTGAAATGCTGGCAGGCGGCGGAAAAATGATCCTGGGCTCCGACAGCCATACCCGTTACGGAGCTCTGGGCACCATGGCTATGGGCGAAGGCGGACCGGAGCTGGTGAAGCAGCTTCTTTCCCAGACATACGACATCAACATGCCCGGCGTTGTGGCGATCTACCTGAAAGGCGCTCCCCGTCCCGGCGTAGGCCCCCAGGACGTGGCCCTCGCCATCATCGGAGAAGTATTCGCCAACGGCTATGTGAAGAATAAAGTAATGGAATTCGTAGGCCCCGGCGTGGCCTCTCTCAGTGCGGACTTCCGTATCGGCATCGACGTTATGACCACGGAGACCACCTGCCTGTCCTCCATCTGGCAGACAGACGAAAAGATCGAAGAGTTCTATGAGATCCACGGCAGAAGAGAGGATTATAAGGAACTGAAGCCCGGCGACGTGGCCTACTATGACGGCTGTGTGGAAATCGACCTGAGCGAGATCAAACCCATGATCGCCATGCCCTTCCATCCCAGCAATACCTACACCATCGACGAACTGAAGGCCAACCTGGACGACATTCTTGCGGACGTGGAAAAGCGGGCCCAGGTGAGCCTGGACGGCAAGATTCCCTACACTCTCCGGGACAAAGTCGTAGACGGAAAACTTTATGTGGAGCAGGGCATCATCGCCGGCTGCGCAGGCGGCGGATTTGAAAACATCTGCGCCGCAGCGGATATCCTGAAAGGAAAGAGCATCGGAGCGGACGCCTTTACCCTCAGCGTTTATCCGGCCAGCACCCCCATCTACATGGAACTGGCGAAAAACGGCGTCCTTGCCGATCTCCTTGCCACGGGAGCAGTGGTTAAAACAGCATTCTGCGGTCCCTGCTTCGGCGCCGGAGACACCCCCGCCAACAATGCCTTCAGCATCCGCCATACCACCAGGAACTTCCCCAACAGAGAAGGCTCCAAGATCCAGAACGGCCAGATTTCCTCCGTGGCTCTCATGGACGCCCGTTCCATCGCTGCCACGGCAGCCAATAAGGGCTTCCTCACCTCCGCGGAGGAGTTCACGGGAAGCTATACCAACCAGAAATACTTCTTTGACAAAACCATATATGAAAACCGCGTATTTGACAGCAAGGGCGTCGCGGATCCCAGCGTGGAGATCCACTTCGGTCCCAACATCAAGGACTGGCCCCAGATGCCGGCACTGGCGGAAAACCTGGTGCTGAAGGTGGTATCCGAGATCCATGATCCCGTAACCACCACAGACGAGCTGATTCCCTCCGGAGAAACCTCCTCCTACCGTTCCAATCCTCTGGGCCTGGCGGAATTCACCCTTTCCAGAAAGGACCCCGCCTATGTAGGCCGCGCCAAAGAGGTTCAGGCGGCCCAGCACGCCATCCAGAACGGCGCCTGTCCTCTGGAAGCTCTGCCGGAGCTGAAGCCTGTGATGGAGAAGATTCATGTACGGTTCCCACAGGCAGGAAAAGGAAATCTGGGCGTAGGCAGCACCATCTTTGCCGTGAAGCCCGGCGACGGCTCCGCCCGCGAGCAGGCGGCCTCCTGCCAGAAGGTACTGGGAGGCTGGGCAAACATTGCCAACGAGTACGCCACCAAGCGGTACCGCTCCAACCTGATCAACTGGGGCATGCTTCCCTTCGTGATTCCGGCGGGAGAACTTCCCTTCAAAAACGGAGACTATCTCTTCTTCCCGGAGATCCGCAGGGCAGTGGAGGAGAAGGCCGACCAGATCAAAGGCTACACCGTGACCGACGACGGCCTGAAGGAATTCACCGTAACCCTCGGGGAGCTTACCGACGATGAGAGAGAGATCATCCTGAAGGGCTGCCTGATTAATTATAACCGCAGATAAACTTAACAACAAACGCCGGAAAGCCACGTATCCGCGGTATATGAACGCCGTGAGAATGAAGCCCTGCGGACATACGGCACAAAAGCTGCATATCACGGTATATGAGCACTAATGTGAATGGGAGTCCGCAGACATGCGTTGGAAAGCTGCGCATCCATGGTATATGAGCGCCATGCAGATGGAGTTCCGCAGACATACGCCGGAAAGCCGCGTATCCACCGGTATCACTACATACCGTGGGTACGGGCTTCCGGTGATGAATTCCCTACCCGGACCAATTATCTCACACTGTCTCAGACCAATCCCCCCTGGAATTTTCAAAAATAAAGATGAAAGACAAACATCGGAACCCGAATTTTAAGTTGTCGAGTTGTTCAAATTTTCAGAATATTATATAAAATTAGAATAAAATACAGTATTTAATCATCTAGTACAACTAAAAGAAATAAAATTTATAAAAAATGAAAAATATGTATTGACAAATGTGAATTACCGTGGTAAGATAAGACCATCAAAAAACAAGAGATAAAAATAAAAAATACAAAAAAGAAAGGCTGGTGTTTCCATTGAAAAGTTAAGTAAATTCCATCAATATGAGAGAAGTGATAGAAATCGTGTTTCCTGCCAGAAAGACCCGGTACATAATAAATAGTAAAAAAATCAGTTTCCGCATGTGGACGAAGAGAAGCGGAAAGAAAGTACCGGAAGTAAATAAAAAACGATTTCTCATATTGAATAACTATCACGAACCGGTACAAAGAGAGCAGGACATGTGTGAAGAAACATGAATCCCGCCGTTGACCTCCATATCAGAACCATCAGGATATGAATGAAAGCTTTGCACCGCAGGATATTCTGTAAAGAAAGAATATCAGGAAGAGATATACAAGGAGCTTTTTTCCGGAGATGCTATCAGAAATCTTTTGATTGTTGTTTCCACAGTGGAATGAAAAGAATTTTTATAGAGGAAAAAGCATATCGGTTGTTTCTTCATAAGAGGAATTATAATCCCGTGAAATTATAATTCAGAGAACAGAACTTTCTAAGTAATCGAGTGATGAACAGTCATATCGTTTATGAGCAGGAAATAAAAGAAGATATGTATATATAAATTTATATAGAAAAACTGAATAAAGATAAAAAATTTTATATAGATGATTATATAGAAGAAAAAATTGAATAGAGAGAACTGGGAGAGGAACCCAGGAGGGAGTTCCGGACAAGTTCCCGGTTGGAAAAATCAGGATTTAAAAAATAAAATAAGGAGAAAAAATTGAATAAAGAAGAATTTTAAGACGGTCATCATTTTGAAATGTGAGTAGAAATGATGGCCGTCCTTTGTGCGTTTATCTGAAAAGAAGAGGGATGTTATTTTGTCATATTTTCAAATAGAACCATGTATCCTCTATGAGGATCCCCACATTCTGGTGTGCCGTAAACCGCCCGGCATCGCGGTGCAGAGCGCCGGTACGGGAAGCATGGACATGGAATGCGCCATAAAAAATTACCTGGCGAAGAAAAAGCCCGGTGAACTGCCCTGGATCGGTATCGTCCACCGGCTGGACCAGCCTGTGGAGGGCGTTCTCGTATTCGCAAAAACGCCCGCGGCCGCCAGAGAGCTGAACCGTCAGATGACACAGGGAGAATTTGAAAAAAAATATCTTGCGGTAACTCTGTCAAAACCGGAAAAAAGCAGAGGAATTCTGGAGGATTGCCTGAAGAAGGACGAAAAGAGCAACTACTCCCGGGTGGTCCCCGCCGGCACCCCGGGATGCAGAAAGGCCAGACTTGCCTACGAGGTTCTCAGGGAACTCCCGGGACCGCCCCGCAGTCTTCTGGCCGTGCAGCTGGAGACCGGACGTCACCATCAGATCCGGGTGCAGCTGTCCCATGCGGGGATGCCCCTTGTGGGAGACAGAAAATATAATCCGGAGGATCCCAGCGGGCTGCCTCTGGGACTCTGCGCGGCGGAGCTGGAATTTGTCCATCCCGTTACGAAGAAAAAAATGAAATTTCAGGCGGAACCTGAGGGGAAAGCCTTTACCAGCGAATAGATGATATGGTCGTCTTTATCTCCGCCCTCCTGCTCCTGAGGGCTGTGGAAGAACCCGGAAAAAGATCCTGGATTATTTTTCGTCATATTTTAAAAATGAAAAAAGTATGAAATCTATGGACGGGAATCGGAAAAAGTGTATAATGGACTAAGGTTCCCGAGGACGGCAGGATTTTTGAATGCGGATATGCGGACAGCGGCCGGGGGCAAGATTATGGAAGAGGAGAATGAAGATGAAAAAAGCAGCAGTATTGGCTGCAGGTGTTCTTTTGACAGGGAGCATGTTGTCAGGATGCCGTAAGGAGGAAGTGGAGAAGCTTATTGAACCCCTTGTAGCAGATGTGCAGGCCGAGGAGGATACACAGGAGCAGACACAGGAGATGGAGGAAGAGGAAGCGTCTCCCGACATTGATGTGTCCATCCCCATTCAGGAGGGCGCCAGGATCGCCGTTGTGAGCAAGAACACGAAGGGAGAGTTCTGGGATCTGGTGAGAAAGGGCATGGAGGACGCCGTTCAGGATGTGAATGACGCCTACGGTTATAAAAAGGACCAGCAGATCTCCATGACCTTCGAGGGACCGGACGACGAACGGAAGGTGGAGGAGCAGATCAACATTATTGACGCGGTAATTGCAGAGAATCCGGACGTGCTCTGTCTGTCAGTGGGAGATATGGATTCCTGTCAGGCCCAGCTGGAGGCTGCCAGAGAGAATGGTATCCCGGTGATCGTCTTTGATTCCAATGTGAGCGAGACCAGGCTGGTAAAAGCCTTCCGGGCCACGGACAATGTCCGGGTGGGCGAGATTGCCGCCTATCGCCTGGCTACCGCGATCGGGAAGATGGGAAAAGTCGCCGTGTTCTCCGTTCAGGAGAAAACACAGAGCGCCCGGGACCGCACGGAAGGCTTTGTGAACTACATATCGAACTATACGGATATCCAGGTGGAGAAGGTGCTCTACGCGGATCAGGTGGAGGATATGAAAGCCGCCATGCAGGAGGTGCTGGAGCATTATCCCGTACTGGACGGAGTTTTCTGTTCCAACGCGGATATAGCGGATATGTATCTGGATATGGACAAAAATCCTGTGGACCACGCTGTGGTCATGGTAGGAGTGGACGCCACCAGCAGGCAGATCAAAGCCGTGCAGAACGGAGAGGAACTGGGCGTGGTCTCTCAGGATCCCCATACCATGGGATATGAGGCGATGACCACCGCCATAAAAGCCACGGCGCCCAAAAAGGCCGGCGTGGAGATCAAGAAGAATGTTCTGCTGGAGCCGGTGTGGCTGAACCTCCAGAACATAGAGGATCCGGCCTACAGGGATTACATTTACGCCAGTGAATAAAGCGTCAGCGGTATTCTCTAACCGCCGCTCTCATGTCCTCATGATTACATTTACGCCAGCGAATAAAGCGTCAGATATCCGGCCTGCCGGAAGGTCATATTTCCTCAGGATCGGACCGGCGTCACGGTACATGGCAGAAATACGAAACCGGACATAAACAACGAATACATAAACGACGGATAAAGAAAAGCAGTACCGGAAGGAGACAGAGGAAGAAAAGGCTGTCTCCTTTTTTCATTTTTTTCGGTATAAATCCGGCGCGGGCAGAGCATCTTATAACTGAAATCCGGACGGATTTTCCCTCTGCTTTTTGCTGCGTCCGGGCTTAACAAAATGTTTCTTTTTCTGTACATTTTAATCATATTGACCAAAAAACATTGTAATTTTTTTGCAGTTGTGTTAGAATTTGGCTATATGAAATCATATAATCGCTGAGTTTTTAATCATGCAGCGGGGCTGTTCCCGGTGCATTCTTCAGGCGCGCCTGACGCGCGGGCAATACAGGAGGGAGAGGAAAGGATGAAAAACTGGTCGGATCTCATCAGAAATCTTACTATGCTGACACAGTTTGGACTGTCGTTCATTACCCCTCTTCTTTTATGTCTGGCGGGATGCTGGTGGCTGACCTCCCACGCGGGGGCGGGCGGCTGGGTGTACATCCCCGGCTTTTTCTTCGGCATGGGAGGCTCCGGGATGGTGGCCTATAAGACGTATCTGGCAGTGATGGCCCGGGACGCGAAGAAAAAGGAAAAGGAGAAGCCGAAGATCTCCTTTAACAGCCACGTGTAACTTCCGCGGCCGGTTCTTTCCGGAGCGGGGCGCGGCCGGGTATTTGTTATCAGCTGTTTTTTCAGGGAAGCGTCAGTATGGACAGAGGTTCGGAGGAAGATTATGAGCAAGATATTTGAACAGGTTCAGCCTGCGGTGAAAAAGGAGACCATACGGGTGGCGGCCATGACCTTTGCGGGGGTGGTTCTCATGTGGATCCTGTTTTTTGTGCTGCATCTGACCATGCCGGAGCAGGTTCCCTTTGACTACAGGGTGTTTCTGGGAGGCATTGCCGGCGGACTGGTGGCTGTGCTGAATTTCTTCTTCATGGGACTGACCGTGCAGAAGGTGGCCTCCAGCACCAGCGAGGACGCCGCCCGGATGAGCATGAGAGCCAGCTATTCCCGGAGAATGCTGCTGCAGATGGTCTGGGTGGTCATCGCAGTCGCCGCGCCCTGCTTTCAGTTCGCGGCGGGCATTGCGCCTCTTTTTTTCCCCAGCTGCGGCATCAAGCTGATGGGTATTTTAAAAAGAAATTAACTCACCGCCGGGAATCTCCGCGAAATCCTTCAGCGGCAGACGCGGATTTTTGGCGGTCGGATCATAATTGTGTGTAATTAAAAGGGCTGGATAATTACCGGAATGTTTCGGTTCCTTTCCGCCGCGGCTCTGCCGGGGCGGCGCCGGGAATTTCCGCGGAGGTCCGGACAGGAGTCTGTCCCTGCGGAAGCGCCCGGAAGAACTGTGGGATCACATACATAATATCAGCCGGATAGGAGGTGGAAACACAGATGAATCTGGAGATTTCCGGAGCGAAAATACTTTTTACCCTTCCCATTGAGCTGCCGATCCTGGGAAGGCTGCGGATCAGCGAGACGATGGCCGTCAGCTGGATCGTCATGCTGCTGATCACAGGACTGTGCATCTGGCTCACCAGGGACCTGAAGGTGGAAAATATTTCCAAACGTCAGGCGGTGGCGGAGTATCTGGTAGAACTTGCCAACAACTTTGTAGTGGGCAATATGGGTGAGAAGTTCCGTCACATGATACCCTTTGTGGCAGCGCTGTTTGCCACCAGCGTGGTATCCAATCTGATCAGTCTTGTGGGGCTTCGCAGTCCTACGGCGGATCTGTCCACGGAGGCTGCCTGGGCCGTGGTGGTATTTATCATGATCACCGCCCAGAAAATCAAGGCGGGCGGCGTGGGAGGCTACCTGAAAGGGTTCACCACCCCCATCCCCATTATGACGCCTTTCAATATTCTGTCGGAGCTGGCTACGCCCGTGAGTATGGCGTGCCGTCATTTCGGCAATATTCTTTCCGGTATCGTCATCAACGGCCTGATCTACGGCGCTCTGGCGGTGGCCAGCTCGGCCATTCTGGGACTGCTCCCGGGAGTGCTGGGAGACGTGCTGAGCATGATTCCCGTTCTGGATGTGGGTATTCCCGCTATCCTCTCGATATATTTCGACTGGTTTACGGGAGTGATGCAGGCGTTTATTTTCTGTATGCTGACGGTAATGTACATTTCCAATGCGGCTGAGGGCTGACGGGCTCCTGCCGGGGCACGGAGCGGGAGGACCCTTCCGGCGGAAAAAGAGTTTTTTCCGGGCGGGGGAACGGAATGCCCGCCGCGGAAGGCTTTCCCCGAGGGGAAGAACACAGTGGAAACATGGCTCCGCCGAAGTCGCGGAGGCCGAAAATAAATTTTAAATGATCACAGGAGGAGTTACTTATGGATTTTCAGTTACTGGCAAAAGGTATTGCGTTGGCGGGATGTGGTATTGGTGCAGGATGTTCTCTGATCGCCGGTATCGGCCCTGGTATCGGTGAAGGTAACGCAGTGGCGAAGGCTCTGGAAGCTATCGGCCGTCAGCCGGAGTGCAAGGGCGACGTTACCTCTACCATGCTTCTCGGATGCGCCATTGCGGAGACCACAGGTATTTACGGTTTCGTTACCGGTCTGCTTCTGATCTTTGTCGCGCCTGGAATGTTTATGAATTTCCTGAACTGATCTTGGGCGTGAACTGGGAGGTATCACTGGGACGGCTTCCTGGCGGGGCCGCCGCAGTCAGAGAACAGGAGGTTATTTCATGGATGTACAGGAATTAGTGGGGATTGTGCCGTGGAATTTTGTGGCCACGCTCTGCAATCTTTTTATTCAGGTGTATCTGATTAAGCGTTTCTTGTTCAAGCCGATCAACGGAATCCTGGAAAAACGAAGAGCCATGGCGGATGCCCAGATCAGGGACGCCCAGAAGGCGAAGGAAGAGGCGAACGCCATAAAATCCGAGTATGAGCAGAATATGCTGGAGGCGAAGAGCAGGGCCAGCGAAATTCTCACCAGCGCCCAGAGGACAGCGGCCATCCAGAGCGAGGAGATGCTGAAGGAGGCCACCGCCCAGGCGGCGGCGCTCAGGGCCAAGGCGGAGAGCGACATTGCTCAGGAGAAGCGCAAGGCGGTGAACGAGATCAAGGATGAGATCGGCGGAATGGCAATGGAGATTGCCGGCAAGGTGATCGAGCGGGAAATCAGCGAGAAGGATCATGCGAAACTCATCGACGAATTTATTGCGAATGTAGGTGATGCATCATGACGCAGACTGCCAGACTGTACGGCGGCAGCCTGTATGAGCTCGCCGCGGAAGAGAAGCTCACGGACACCATAATGGAGCAGATGCTGGAGATCCGGAAGATCTTCCGGGAAAATCCGGACTATGTGCGGCTGTTAAGTGAACCGTCCCTTCCGAAAAAGGAGCGGACAGGCCTCGTGGAGGAGGCGTTTGGTGCCCAGGCGGAGCGCTATTTAGTGAACTTTATAAAATTGCTGTGTGAACGGAACATTTTGATGGAATACGCGGGGTGCTGTGAAGAATTTGTGCGGCGTTACAATGCGGACCATAATATTGCGGAAGCTGTAGTTACCAGTGCGGTCGGCCTCAGCGGGGAACAGATGAAGGCTCTGAAGGAAAAGCTGGAAAAGCTGAGCGGAAAGAAAATTTCTCTGGTGCAGAGAAAGGACGCTTCCGTGGTGGCGGGCCTTCGGGTGGAGCTGGAGGGAAAGCTGCTGGACGGGACGGTGCAGAGCCGGTTGTCGGGTATTTCACGCAGAATGAAGGAGACGGTCATCTGAGAGGCCGTCATGGAAAACCGTTATTTGGTAAGCGGAAGCGCGATAAAAATCTGAAAAAATATCAGCCGTGCCCTTCGGCCTCCCTGCGCGGGCGGCGCCTTTGCAGGCGTGTCCAAAACCGGGGGACGGGAGCGGGACTGCCGGTATTAAGTGGAGGTATGTAGAAGACATGCAATTAAAACCTGAAGAAATATCAAAGGTTATCCGCAGCCAGATCAAATACTACGATAACGCCATTCAGCAGGACGAGACAGGAACGGTGCTGCTGGTGGGCGACGGTATTGCCAGAGCCAGCGGCCTGGTGAACTGCATGGCCGGAGAACTGCTGGAATTCGAGGACGGCAGCTTCGGAATGGCGCAGAACCTGGAAGAGAACAGCGTTTCCATCGTATTATTTGGTTCTGACGAGAAGATAGGAGAGGGCCAGACCGTAAAGCGCACGGGCAAGGTCGTTTCCGTTCCTGTGGGCGACGCCATGATCGGCCGTGTGGTGAACGCTCTGGGCCAGCCCATCGACGGGGCGGGTCCTGTGAAGACGAAGGAGTTCCGGCCGGTGGAGAGTCCTGCGCCGGGCATCTGCGAGAGACGATCCGTATTCCAGCCTCTCCAGACCGGAATCAAGGCCATCGACTCCATGATCCCCATCGGAAGAGGCCAGCGTGAGCTGATCATCGGGGACCGTCAGACAGGAAAAACCACAGTCGCTGTGGACACGATTATCAATCAGAAGGGCCAGGACGTCATCTGTATTTACGTCGCGATCGGCCAGAAACGTTCCACTGTGGCCAGCCTGGTGGAGAACCTCACGAAGAGCGGGGCCATGGATTATACCATCGTTGTGGCGGCTACGGCTTCCGAGGCCAGCCCGCTGCAGTACATCGCACCCTATACCGGCTGCGCGATGGGCGAATATTTTATGAACAAAGGCAGACATGTGCTGATCATTTATGACGATCTGAGCAAGCACGCGGTGGCGTACCGTGCGCTGTCCCTGCTGATCCGCCGTCCGCCGGGACGTGAAGCCTACCCCGGCGACGTATTCTATCTGCATTCCAGACTTCTGGAGCGCGCGGCGAAGCTGGACGACGAGCACGGCGGCGGTTCCCTTACCGCCCTTCCGGTGATCGAGACCCAGGCGGGAGACGTTTCCGCCTACATTCCCACGAATGTGATCTCCATCACGGACGGCCAGATTTTCCTGGAGACGGAGCTGTTCCACTCCGGCGTAATGCCTGCGGTGAACCCCGGCATCTCCGTTTCCCGAGTAGGAGGAAATGCCCAGATCAAGGCCATGAAGAAGGTTGCCGGTACATTGAAGCTGATTTATTCTCAGTACAGAGAGCTGCAGAGCTTCGCTCAGTTTGGCTCCGACCTGGACGCGGATACCAAGGCCCGTCTGGAGCAGGGCGCCCGTATTGTGGAGGTGCTGAAGCAGAACCAGAACTCGCCCGTTCCCGTGGAAAAACAGGTGGCCATCCTTTACGCGGTGGTAAACGGGATCCTGGGCCGGGTGGAGGTGGAGGACGTCCGTTCCTATGAGGCCGGGCTGTTCACTTACCTGGATACGGATCCTCAGGGCGCGGAGGTCATGCAGGCCATCCGTTCCACCGGAAACCTGGACAAGGACGCGGAGGAGAAGCTGAAGAGCGTACTGAATGATTATACAGAGAATTTCTTGAATACAAGACCTGAGAAATAACGTGACAAGGGAGGGTATTTATGGCTCAGAACATGAAAGCGGTAAAGCTGCGGATAAAAAGCGTGCAGAGCACCATGCAGATTACCAAGGCGATGGAGCTTGTGGCATCCTCCAAAATGCGCAGGGCGAAGGAACGGGCGGATACCTGCCGGCCCTATTTTAAGACTCTTCACAGGACACTGCAGGATATCGCGGAAGAGAACACGGAATTTATGTCCGTGTACGCGAAGGAGGCTTCCAGCGGGAAGTACTGCTACGTGGTGATCGCAGGCGACAGAGGTCTGGCCGGAGGCTATAATTCCAACCTGTTTAAATGTCTGGAGGCGGACAGCGCGGGAAAGGATTACGTGGTCCTTCCCATCGGCAAGAAGGCGGTGGAATATTTTAAGCGCAGAAAAGTGG
This sequence comes from uncultured Lachnospiraceae bacterium, assembly GCA_947626985.1. GTDB lineage: Bacteria > Bacillota > Clostridia > Lachnospirales > Lachnospiraceae > Blautia_A. The sequence continues at coordinate 146,966 of CANQUG010000001.1, forward strand.
AATGCGTGACGGAAGAGTTTGCGGAGATCGCAGGAGTTTCCGTGGCGGATTGTTTTGAGATGGCCCATCTCCTCTGCAGGGAGTTCAAGAAGGGAACCTTCGGGCATATTCAGCTGTGCTACACCACCTTTCTTTCCATGCTTTCCCAGCAGCCGGACGTATTCTCCATGCTTCCCCTCACCGATCTGGCCAAAGAAGAGCCGGAGGAGGGAGAGAAGGAGAAATGCCGCAATCTGATTTTGTACGAGCCGGACAGCTCCACGGTTTTTGACGCCATTGTTCCTGAATATCTGGCGGGACTGATCTACGGCGGAGTCTGCGAGAGCGTCGTCAGCGAGCTGGCGGCCAGGAGGAACGCCATGGAGGCGGCCACCAATAACGCGGAAGAAATGATCGAGAAGCTGAACCTGTATTACAACAGGGCCCGTCAGGCCAGCATTACGCAGGAGATCACGGAGATTGTCGCAGGTGCGGAGGGCATCTGACAGGGAAGCATTCCCGGGCGGAGGGAGAACCGGCGGTCCGGTTCCTGAGGCGCCGGAGTGCGCTCCGGTCAGCGGCACTGTAAAATGTTAGTTGGAGGAGATTCCGAAATGAGCAAAAAACACATTGGCGAGGTAGTGCAGGTTATCGGTCCTGTTCTGGACATTCGATTTGCCCACGATGAGCTGCCTGCGCTGCTCAATGCCATTGAGATTGATAATAAAGGCGTAAAGCTGACAGCCGAGGCAGCCCAGCAGATCGGCGACAATACGGTGCGCTGTATTGCCATGAATTCCACGGACGGTCTGGTGCGGGGAGCGAAGGCTGTGGATACAGGCGGCCCCATCACCGTTCCGGTAGGGGAGGAATGCCTGGGCCGCGTGTTCAATCTTCTTGGAGATCCGGTGGATAATCTTCCCGCTCCCAAGGCGAAGGAGTACTGGCCCATTCACCGTCCTGCACCCGCTTACGAGGAGCAGACTCCCGCCACGGAGATCCTGGAGACAGGCATCAAGGTGGTGGACCTTATCTGTCCCTATGCCAAGGGCGGAAAGATCGGTCTGTTCGGAGGCGCGGGCGTGGGAAAAACCGTTCTGATCATGGAGCTGATCCACAATGTGGCCACGGCCCACGGCGGGCTGTCCGTATTCACCGGCGTTGGAGAGCGTACCCGTGAAGGAAACGATCTCTACAACGAAATGAAGGAGAGCGGTGTTATCGATAAAACCGCCCTGGTATACGGGCAGATGAACGAGCCGCCGGGAGCCCGTATGCGTGTGGGTCTTTCCGGACTGACCATGGCGGAGTATTTCCGTGATGTGAAGAATCAGGACGTGCTTCTGTTTATTGACAATATTTTCCGTTTCACCCAGGCAGGTTCCGAGGTGTCCGCCCTGCTGGGACGTATGCCTTCAGCCGTAGGTTATCAGCCCACTCTGGCCACGGAGATGGGAACGCTTCAGGAGCGCATCACCTCCACCAGAAGGGGCTCCATCACCTCCGTGCAGGCGGTATACGTGCCTGCCGACGACCTTACGGACCCGGCTCCGGCCACCACCTTCACCCATCTGGACGCCACCACGGTTCTTTCCCGTGATATCGCCAGCCAGGGTATTTATCCGGCCGTGGACCCGCTGGATTCCACCAGCCGTATCCTTTCTCCGGAGGTTCTGGGAACGGAGCATTATGAGATCGCCCGTGCGGTGCAGAGAGTGCTGCAGCGTTATAAGGAGCTTCAGGATATCATCGCCATCATGGGTATGGACGAGCTGTCCGAGGAGGACAAGCTGACGGTAAACCGTGCCCGTAAGGTACAGCGTTTCCTGTCCCAGAGCTTCTCCGTAGCGGAGCAGTTCACCGGTATGCCGGGACAGTATGTGCCGCTGAAGGAGACCCTCAGGGGCTTTAAGATGATCCTGAACGGCGAGTGCGATGAAGTTCCGGAGAGCTGCTTCCTGTTCGCCGGCTCCATCGACGAAGTTTTTGAAAAAGCCAGGAAGCAGTAAAGGAGGATGTCTATGAAGACCTTCCCGTTGCGGATCGGAACACCGGACGGCCTCCTGTTCGAGGGAGAAGTGGAGCGGGTGGTTGCCAGGAGCATCACCGGCGATCTGGCGATCCTGGCCGGCCACAGCAACTTCTGTACGGCTCTGGGCATGGGCGAAGCCCATGTGGTCCTTCCGGAGGGTACCCGGAGGGAAGCGGCCTGCATCGGCGGAATGCTTTCCATGATAGACGGCAGCTGCAGTCTTCTGGCCACCACCTGGGAGTGGAAGGAGGATATCGACGCGGAGCGCGCCAGCGCGGCGAAAAAACGCGCCGAGGAAAAACTGGCCAGAACCGGCTTGACGGACAGGGAGTACAGAATCGCGGAGGCGAAGCTGAAGAGGGCGCTGGTGCGTCTGAGTGTAAAACAATAGAAAACAGTGAGAAACAGAGAACAGTGAGAGATACAGAAGAGGAGATGCTCCGCGGCGGAAGGCGGTGCGTCTCCTCTTTTCAATTATGCGATGCAAATTATGCGATGAAGAAAGGGCTGGCGGCAGAACCGGATGGAAAGTCTGCGTTCATTGTCAGCATTTTTGGAATCATAACAGGGTATATTTCTGCTCCCTGGGGCATCCAAACTAATACCGGGCAGAGCGAGGTTGGGGCGAATGCT
>CANQUG010000002.1 GCA_947626985.1 uncultured Lachnospiraceae bacterium
TTTCTCTACTTCTCTATCTCTTTCCCTCAACTCTCCACCGCCACAGCCACCTGCCGCATCAGCTCCTCATACCTTTCATTCCTCAGCCCCATCTCCATCGTCTCCGGCCGGTAAGTAGGCACAATCCTCTTCACCAGTTCCACGATCTCCTCCGAATTCCCGTAACTGGCCTCTGCCAGCTCCTCCAGCTGTCCCAGAAACTCTTCCACATCAAAGGGAATCGGCCTCCCGATATGAATCAGATCATTCCTGGTCTTTTTCAGTCCCTCTTCCGCCATCAGCTTCTCTTCATACAGCTTTTCTCCCGGCCGCAGGCCGGTATATACGATCGGAATATCCACATCCGGCTTATATCCCGACAGCTTGATGAGATTTCTTGCCAACGTGTCGATCTTCACCGGCGCGCCCATATCCAGCACAAAAATCTCTCCCCCTCTGGCGTAGGTTCCCGCCTGCAGCACCAGGCTGACGGCCTCAGGAATAGTCATAAAGTATCGGATAATATCGGGATGAGTCACCGTCACCGGGCCTCCCCGAGCGATCTGCTTCTTAAACAGCGGGATTACAGAACCGTTGCTTCCCAAAACATTTCCGAATCGTACCGCCACAAACTCCGTCCTCGTATTTTGCGATCTTTTTCCCTCTGCCCCCGCGTCTTTGCACCGCTCCTTCAGCTCCGGATGATTCTTCCCGTTTTCATCATCCTCATAAAAATGTCCGCTGAGATTCGGCAGAATCTCCTCTCTGTGCTCGCTGCTGATCTTGTCCATGGACTGGATCACCATCTCGCACAGTCTCTTGCTGGCGCCCATAATATTCGTGGGATTTACCGCCTTATCCGTGCTGATCAGCACGAACCTCCGGCATCCGTTCCTCAGAGCCGCCAGAGCGGTTTTGTACGTGCCCATAACGTTATTCTTTATCGCCTCGCAAGGACTGTCCTCCATCAGCGGAACATGCTTATGGGCTGCCGCATGGTACACGATCTCGGGATGATATTTCTCGAAAACACTGTTGATCCGCCGGCTGTCCCGCACGGAACCGATCAGCACAGTCAGATGAAGTTCCGGATAGCCGGAGCGCAGTTCCTGTTCAATATCATAAGCATTGTTCTCATATACATCGAAAATAATCAGCTGTCTGGGATCATGTGCCGCAATCTGCCTGCACAGCTCGCTTCCGATAGATCCGCCCCCACCTGTCACCAGTATGGTCTTTCCGCTGATATGATCAAAAATTTCCTCCAGATTCACCCTGATGGGCTCTCTTCCAAGAAGGTCCTCCACAGCCACCTCCTTCATCTGTCCCACGGATACCTCGCCGTTCACCAGCTGATACACGCCCGGGAGGATCTTCATTTCACATCCCGTTTCCTTACAGATGTTCAGGATATCTCTCTTTGTCTCCGCATCGGAGCGGGGTATCGCCAGAAAGATCTGGTCCACTTTGTACTTCTCTGCGTTCACCAGAATATCCTCCCGGCCTCCCACAATGGGAACTCCCTCTATGGACCTTCCCCATTTATTAGGATTGTCGTCGATAATGCAGCAGACCCTGGCTCTGGTTTCTCTGGCGCGGTTCAGCTCCCGGAGGATCATCTGGCCTGCGGCTCCCGCGCCGATCAGCATCACCCGCGGCTGCATTTTGTCCCCGCTCTTTTCTCTCCTGGACCTCTCCATAAGGATCAGTCTGTAGGAAAACCGGATCCCCAGAACCATTAAATACTGAATCCCGGTTCCTATAAAATAATAGGATATCGGCATTCTGCGAAACATCGCTGTAATAACAGCAATATGTATCAGTGAAGTAAAACCGGAAGCAATGCTGATCCGGATCAGTTCATTGTAACTGGCAAATCTCCAGACGCTGTTGTACATATGGAAGCATTTGAAGATCACCAGGCAGATAAGCGTATAAGCCGGTATAAATCTCAGCCAGGTGGATAAATACTCTCCGGGTATTCTGGAGTACATACAGTCAAACCGAAGCCACAGCGCCAGTCCATAGGAACCGTTCACAGCGACAATATCGTAAACTGCCATAAACAGGGCAATGACCTGCCAGTGTTCCAGCCATCTTCTCTGATTTCTGTATGGAATTGTATTTTCCCGGCTCTGCTCAGTACTCTGAGACGATTCTTTGCATTTTTCGCCGTCTGACATCTTTCATCGTTCCTTCGTTATAGTGATCTTTTATCCAGCTGGTCGTCCGTCCTGTGCACTCCATTCTGTTCGCTCCATTCCGTGCGCTCCGTCCTTCGTACCCCGTCCATCGTGCTCCATTTCATGCGCTCCGGATTTCCACCCTTCAGCTCTTTCCCACGATCTCCAGCCCCACCTGCATCTCCACAATTCTTCCAAACATTTCTACTTCCAGATATGCCTTCCTCTTATGCCTGTCGATTCTTTTTATGCACTTCTCCATCCCCGCCAATGGTCCATCCGTAATCCGGATATCCCCCGCTTCAATAACTCCTTCTGACATCTCCACCTTCTGATCCTCCCCGCCGATTTTCTGAAGCCACCTCTCCTCCTCTCGGGTAAGAGGCAGGACTTCTTCACCGGTTCCTATCAGCTTCGTCAGTCCGATGACATACCTCAGACATTCATAAAGCTGCTCTATTTTATTTGTAATCATAAAAACATACCCAGGAAAAAGAACCTTTTCCTGAGTATGCCATTTTCCTTCATATTTCTTTTTTTCTTCGTAGCGGGGAATAAAGCAGCGCTCCAGTATTTCCCCGCTGATGATGTTCCTGCACTGACAGCAGATGCTTTCCTCCGTGCCGGTGCGGACCTGCATGACATACCACATGGAAAGCTCCTCCTGCTTTTTTTATTTTTCCGGTCAAAACACCGGGATTTGGGTATGCTTCGCCATTTCGCCATGTTTCATGCGAACTCAGGTTTCAGAATATGACCATCCATATCCTTAAACGCGGCAAAGCGACGATTTAAGTGCACAGAATTATTATATTTATTACTTATCACATATTATATTTTAACACTTGGAACTCCTTCCAAATGTTAAAATATAATATGTAACTGAAACACGTAATCCAAATATGTAACTTCAATATATAACTGGCTAAATGCTGCCTGATAAACTGTATTTATACCGCTCCGTCATTGTGAACCACAGCCATCACAGTCTTAAAAAGAATCTTGATATCCAGCCCGATATTCCAGTTCTCTATGTACTGTGTATCCAGCCTCACCACTTCCTCAAAATCCGTGATGTCGCTTCTGCCGCTTACCTGCCACATACCGGTGATTCCCGGCTTAATGGCCATTCTGGCCCGGTGATGAAGGTCGTATTTTTCCCACTCGTCCAGAGTAGGCGGTCTGGTTCCCACCAGGCTCATATCGCCCTTCAGAACATTCCAGAACTGAGGGAACTCATCTATGGACGTCCGGCGGATAAAATGACCGATTCCCTTGGGACGGCCCCTGCGGTCCAGCTTCCCGCTGCCGATGATTCTGGGATCGTAGTCCAGCTTGAACATAAAGCCGTCTTTGATCTTATTCTGCTCCAGCAGCTCCTTTTTCCGCTCTTCCGCATCCATATACATGCTTCGGAATTTATAGATCTTGAACTTCCTGCCGTTTTTCCCCACTCTCGTCTGGGAGAAGAAAATGGGCCCCGGGGAATTCACATAAATGACAGGTGCCACGAAAATAAACAGGATCACTGTCATCATGCATCCCACCAGTCCCCCCACGATATCCATCAGCCGCTTATATAAAAGCTGCTTGGGGGAGGCCATGTTCATGCTGGTGGTGAGGACGCTGTAGGCTCCCAGCCGTTCCACATGCTGCTTGCCGCCGCTGATGCTCTCGATCTTGGTGAGGGTGAGGTGTACGGTGACTCCCATAACCACAAAGGCGTCAATGAGACCTTTCGGATAATCCATATAGTTGGGTATATGGAGAAAAACCTCGTCCACCCATTCGCGGCAGACATAATCCTTCACCGAATTTTCGTCAGCGACAACCGGCACCCCATTAATATACTGCCCGGTCAGATCTTTGTCAAGAAGAACCATACCGGTAATGGCAAAATTTTCGTAGGGATTCGCCCGGATATTGGCCAGAACTTTTTCCGCCGCATCGGACGTTGTGATCACTACCAGCGACCTTTTTCCCGCATTATTCCTGCCTTTTCTCACCAGATATCCTTTCCAGATCTGGCGGGAAGCATAGGCCAAAATGAAATAGTACAAAGCCGTCAGCAGAAAAGTCATGCGCGAATAGGTGGATGCCTGCTGGGTAATAAACAGATGAAACATAGCCAGCAGCATTACTGCGCAGACATGCTGTATGGTCCTGGTAAACTCCAGATATGCCCCCCGCTTCAGAATATCCCGGAAGGACTGTCCGAAAAACGCTACCGCCACCTGGCAGAACACCAGGATGATCGCTTCATTCCGGTACAGTTCGTCATAATACGGATTTTTACGTCCCAGCCACATCATGCACGCCGCTGCAAAGGCAATCTGCAGGCAGATCAGATCCATAAATATAAAATCCCAGTGCTTCAACCATCCCTGCGCTGATTTCTTATACATATCTATCTTCTCCAGACGTTACTGTAGTTTCTTATCGCGATACAACTTAAAATTGTACCTTATACATGATAATATTTCTTCCTGTTTTAGTCAATGGAAAGTGTTCACATTTTTGGAACGAAAAGAGTCTAAAATTGACAGTTTAGATTTCCTGAGGGACTTTTCATGTCAAAAACAGACGGATTATTTCCTCTTCTCCTCCAGGAATTCCCGGAAGCGCTCCGCATCTCCCATCTCGAAATCGACCTTCTTCACCCAGTAGGAGAGGTCCTTCGCCTTGATAAAGAAGGCGTCATCCAGAACCCGGAACTCCTGAATATCCATGTAGGCGACGGTGCTGAAGGAGTTTCCCCAGCCGTATTTAAAGGTCTGGTCGTAGAAATAGATGTTGGCCTTCAGTTCTCCTCCGGGAGCGTCCTTCAGGATCTTATGAGCCTGAAAATATGGGGCGGTGATCATGAGACAGATGGTAAATACCATGGCGGCCATCAGGATCAGGTCAAGGGCTCCGCTGGGGAGAATGGAAAGGGGAGACACCGGCTGCCCTCCCACAACCGCGCTCAGCACTCCCAGCAGAAGATACATGACGAGCACCACAACTAGGACGATGATCGTTCTCTTCCGGTTTTTTCGGGTGGCCAGCTTCTGCATCCGGACAATATCCTTTTTGGAATAGACGGAATGTACTTTAAAATGAATGGTCTTCATAAGTGCTCCTTCATAATTATACTCGTGTTTTACAATTATACTAAATATAGTGGACTTGTGCAAGTTCTAAATTCGGACGGTGTGCAATCTGTTCTGTTCGGTTCTAAATTTCAGGCGGCGTGCAGTCTGTTCTAAATTCAGACAATGTGCAGTCCGCCGGCGCAGCCCCGGGCAAACCAAAGTCCTCCTGACACAGTCGGCCCGCACATGAAAAAACAGCACAGCCAGCCCATACATAAAAAGCGCAGCTAACACGTGCATGAAAAACAGCGCAGCAAACACATACATGAAAAAAACGGCGCACCCCCGTAACATCCGGAGATTGCGCCATTTCATCCCTACCTGATACCTCTCTGGTTTCCGCCGAATCAAATAATAATGCAGACCAGCCCGCCCTTGCTGTCGTTGACGATCTTCTGCATGGTGTCCTGAAGCTTTACCTGGCTTTCCTCGCTGATGGCCGTGATCTTCGTGCGGATTCCGTCCTGAACGAGCTGTTCTATGGATTTGCCGAAGATGTTGGTCTCCCACACGCTCTCTCCTCTCTGACTGCTCTCGGAGATGTACCGGATCAGGTCTCTGGCCTGCTCCTCCGTGCCCACGATAGGGGCGATCTCCGTCTCGATATTGGCTTTGATCATGTGGATGGACGGACTCTTTGACCGGATTTTTACCCCGTACTTGCTGCCCTGTTTGATCACGGTGGGCTCCTCCATACGGATTTCGTCCAGCTCCGGAACCACCACGCCGTATCCGCTGCCCCGCACGGAGGCCAGAGCGTCCTGAACCTTCACATACTCCTGTTTGACGGCGGCAAGCTCCTTCATGGTGTGGATCAGATCGTACTCGCTGGTCATGGAGATTCCGCTCATCTCGCTGAGCATCTGATAATAGTATTCGTCGTTGAGATGGACCCGGACGCGAACCGTGCCGTCGGAAAGGCTCACGCCCTCCAGGAGGGTTTCCTGGACATAGGGACCCGAAAGCCGGACAGACTCCTTCGTGATATCCCGGATATGGGACAGACGTTTCATGGAATCCCGGATCTGACCGATAATCTGTCCCTTCACCTCCCCGTCGGAGGGCAGCATCTCCACCCACTTGGGGATAAAAAACCGGATCTCGCTCACAGGAAATTCGTAGAGGATATGTTCCAGGATACGGTTCACGTCCTCCCTGCGCAGCTGTTCACAGTTGGCGGAAATGGCTGTAACGTGATATTTTTCCGCAATGGAGTTTACCAGCTTCTGGGTTTCCTCCTTATAGGGCGCCTGGGAATTCACCAAGACCAGGAAGGGTTTGCCCTGCTTCTTCAGCTCCAGTATGGTCTTCTCCTCCGCCTCGGGGAAGCTTTCTCTGGGAATTTCCCCGAAGCTTCCGTCGCTGGTGATCACCAGACCGATGGTGGAATGCTCCTCGATGACCTTCCTGGTGCCCAGCTGGGCGGCCTCGTGGAAGGGGATAGCCCTGTCAAACCAGGGAGTCTTCACCATGCGCTCCTTTCCGTCCTCCACATGTCCCGCGGCGCCCTTCACCAGATATCCTACGCAGTCGATCAGCCGTACGTTTACCTTCTGTTCGCCGCCGAGGAGTACGGGAACGGCCTCCCTGGGGATAAATTTGGGCTCCGCCGTGGTGATGAGCCTGCCGGAGCCGCTTAAGGGAAGCTGATCCCGCACCTCCGCCTGCTTTTCCTCCGCCATTCCCGGCAGGGCCACCAGCTCCATAAAATGACGGATAAAGGTGGATTTGCCTGTGCGCACGGGCCCTACCACCCCTATGTAGATGTCTCCTCCCGTCCGCGCCTGAATATCCCGGTATACCTGAAAATTTTCCATAAAAAGCCCCCTTGCACATATTCCAACAATACCGTGTATTGTTATATGTATATGCCCGGAGGATTTTCTATATGCTGTCTTTTTTCACCCGGGTCAACGGTGCCGATATGGACTGCCGCACGTGATTTTCAACATAACAACTTTTTTTACCCCGGAAACCCGAAGGTATCTGCCCGCTGCAGAGGAATTTTCAATGCACCGTCTTTTTCACCTCCGCCGGACCGCAAAAAAATCCCCCTGTGTACATCTCTGCACACAGGGGGAACCTGTTATCCTGTTATCCTGTTATTCTCTTATTCTGTCATTCTGCCGACGATGAACCTCCTAACAGAAGCATCCGCACAGACGAACCCTTCTATCCTCTCATCAATAGAACTCGTTGTGAAGAAGCTCATGTACCTGCTCATGACTCAGCCGTGCATACAGCTCATCCATCAGCGGGTTGGCGTCGCTCTTCTTGATGGCGGATTTCTCATCTGCCTCGAAGATGCCCTCGGTTCTCTTCACCTTGTCGCGGGTCTTGACGGGCTGGCCGCCGCCCATTACACAGCCGCCGGGACATGCCATAACCTCGATGAGGTGATAATTGGCCTCTCCGTTTTTCACCCGCTCCATAACGGTTCTGGCGTTGGCCAGGCCGCTGGCTACGCAGATATTCACGTCCATGCCGTTATAGGGAACGGTAAACTCCTTGATGCCTTCGTATCCGCGGACGCCGCTTTCCGCGATGGTCTGGATGGTCTCGGGCTTCTCATCGGGAGCGAGACGGCGAAGAACCGCCTCCGTCACACCGCCGGTTACGCCGAAGATCACGCCGCCGCCGGAACCGATGCCGAAGGGGCTGTCCGCTTCCTCGGGCTCAAGCTCCGCCAGATTGATGCCGTACTCTTCGATCATGCGGATCAGCTCCGTGGTGGTGAGAACGTAATCGGTATCCTGCTCGCCCTTGGTCTTGCTGTTGGGTCGGAGAGCCTCCGCCTTCTTGGCGGTACAGGGCATGATGGAAACCATCACGGTCTTCTTGTCTCCTGCGTTGGCCGGATCACGGAAATACTCCTTCACTACCGCGGAGAGCATTCCCTGAGGCGAACGGCAGGTAGATACGTTGGGAACGAATTCCTGATACTGATCGGTGACAAATTTCACCCATGCCGGACAGCAGCTGGTCAGAAGGGGCAGTCTGCCGCCGTTGGCCACTCTGTCAAGGAACTCGGCGGACTCCTCCATGATGGTAAGGTCCGCGCTGTAAATGGTGTCGTATACTTCGTCAAAGCCAAGTCTGTGCAGAGCATTCACGATCTTGCCGATGGAATTTTTGCCATGGGGAAGGCCGAAGTGGTCGCCTACGGCTACACGAACGGCGGGAGCGATCTGGGCCACTACCCGCAGCTTATCGTCTCCCAGAACGTTCCATACGTCGGTTCTGTTGGAGCGGATGGTGATGGCGCCGGTGGGGCACATCACGCGGCACTGTCCGCAGTTTACACAGTCGGTGGCGGCGATATCCTTATCAAATGCGGGAATGACGATGGCGTCGGTACCGCGGTGGGCAAATCCGAGAGCTCCCACGCTCTGGATCTCCTCGCAGACGCGCACGCAGTTTCCGCAGAGGATACATTTGTTGGGATCCCGAACGATGGACGGGGACGTCATATCGATGGGATGCTCTTCTTTATAATTCTGGAAACGCACATCGCGGACGCCCATCTTGTGGGCCAGATCCTGAAGCTTGCACTCGCCGCTGTCGCGGCAGGTGGTACAGTCGCGGCAGTGAGCGGCCAGAAGAAGCTCCACGATCAGCTTCCGGTATTTGCGGAGCTTCGCGGTGTTGGTAAAGATTACCATCCCGTCCCTGGGTTCCTCGGAACAGGAAGCAAATAATTTGCCCTTATCATCCTGTACAGTACAAAGACGACATGCGCCGAAGGTGGATAATTCGGGCTGATAGCACAATGTCGGTATATTAATGCCTGCTTTTCGGATAATGGTCAGGACATTTTTTTCATCGGTGAACTCAACGGCTCTGCCGTCAATGGTCATAGTTCCCATATAATTTATCCTCCCTCCTTAAAGTTCTACATAAACCGCATCGAAGTTGCAGTTGTCCTTGCAGGCGCCGCACTTGATGCAGAGATCGTTGTTGATGGTATATGGACTCTTAACCTTTCCGGTGATCGCGCCTGCCGGGCAGTTCTTCGCGCACTTGCCGCAGCCCTTGCAGAATTCCGGATTGATGTGGAACTTGCGGAGAGCGGTACAAACCTTGGAACGGCACTTCTTATCCCTGATGTGCTCCTCGTACTCGTCGCGGAAGCGCTTCAGTGTGCTGATAACGGGAAGAGGCGCGCTCTTTCCAAGTCCGCACAGAGCCATGCTCCGAACCATGGTCGCCAGCTCCTGCAGCTCATCCAGATCGGACATCTCGCCCTTGCCTGCCACAATTCTCTCCAGGATCTCCAGCATACGCTTCGTGCCCTCACGGCAGGGAACGCACTTGCCGCAGCTCTCTCTCTGAGTGAAGCTCATGAAGAATCTGGCAACCTCCACCATACAGGTGTTCTCGTCCATAACTACCAGACCGCCGGACCCCATGATGGCGTCAAACTTCTTAACGGAATCAAAGTCAAGGATCTGATCCAGGTGCTCCTCCACCAGACATCCGCCGGAGGGACCGCCGATCTGTACGCCCTTGAACGCGGCGCCGCTCTTTAAGCCGCCGCCGATATCATAGATAATGTGGCGGAGCGTGGTGCCCATGGGTACTTCGATCAGACCGGTATTCTCGATGGATCCGGTAAGGGAGAAGGTCTTGGTTCCCGGGCTGCCCTCTGTTCCGATGGTGCGGAACCAGTCTGCGCCCTGAAGGATAATCTTGGGAACGTTGGCGTAGGTTTCTACATTATTCAGTACGGTGGGTTTCTCCCACAGACCTTTTTCTACTGTACGGGGCGGTTTTACACGGGGCATGCCGCGGTTTCCTTCGATGGAAGCCGTCAGAGCGGAGCCCTCGCCGCATACGAATGCGCCCGCGCCGCGGTTAATATGTAAATGGAAGTTTACGCCGGAACCCAGGATGTTGTCGCCCAGGAGGCCGTAGGCTTCCGCCTGCTCCATGGCCATGCGCAGTCTCTTTACGGACATGGGATACTCGGCACGCACATAGATATAACCGTTCTCGGCGCCTACCGCGTAGGCCGCCAGGGTCATGCCTTCGATCATCTTATAGGGATCGCCCTCCATTACGGAGCCGTCCATGAATGCGCCGGGGTCGCCCTCGTCGCCGTTGCATACGACATAGCGCTCTTTTACCTTCTGGCGCGCCACCTGGCTCCATTTTCTTCCTGCGGGGAAGCCGGCGCCGCCGCGGCCGCGAAGGCCGGATTTCGTCACTTCGTCGATCACGTCCTGGGGGGTCATCTCAAAGAATGCTTTGGCCAGCGCCTGATAGCCGCCTACCGCGATATACTCGTCGATGGATTCGGCGTCGATCTTGCCGCAGTTCTCCAGAACGATCCTGGTCTGCAGCTTCAGGAACGGGATGTCGTCCGGGTGCTGGCAGATCTCGTCATTATGTTTATAGAAGAGACGCTCCACGGGCTCGCCCCGGAGAACGGTCTTCTCCACGATTTCCTTGCAGTCCTCGATCTGAACATGTACATACTGATAGTCATAGGGCTCGATGCGCATCAGCGGTCCCAGCTCGCAAAGGCCCTGGCAGCCGGTCTTGATCACGCCCACGTGAGGAACGTCCTTCTGCATCTCGATCTTCACGCCCTCGATGTCCTTACAGAGCTTCACCATCTCGTCGTAAATCTTCTGAGAACCGGAAGCGATACATCCTGTACCTGAACAGACAAGCACACGGCAGGTATAGGAATCAATGACCTTTTGCACCTCTGCCTGTTTGTTCAACAGGGCTTCTTTATTATTGATACTCATGCGCTCTCACCTCTCAATCCATCAAGCAGCTCTATGGCCTTTTCGGGTGTCATTTTGGGGTGTACCTCGTCGTTCACCGTACATGTGGGCGCCAGTCCGCACGCGCCCAGGCAGGAAACCGTCTCAATCGTGAAAAGCATGTCGTCGGTGGTGTGTTTCTTATGGCTCAGTCCCAGCTCCTTCAGCATGGCTTCCTTCACCGGCATGGATTTTCTTACGTGGCACGCCGTGCCGTCGCAGACTTTAATGATATACTTGCCCTTGGGCTCAAACGAAAAGTTCTCATAGAAAGTCGCTACACTGTAGGCCTTCGCCTCTGTCACTCCGATCTGCGACGCTACGTAAGTGAGAAGCTCTCCCGGCAGATAACGGTACTCTGCCTGGATGTCCTGCATGATGGGGATCAGCGAGGCGGCTCTGCGCCCGTAATGCTCAATGACCTCATCCGCTTTTTTGTAATAAGACTGGTCTAACATTCATTTCCCTCCTTAATTAGTTTTCCTCAAGTCCATTTTAGTAAATATACACATACACTTGTATTTTGATTATACATGATTCTGGTAAATTTCACAAGGGATAACTTTAAAATTTTCTGAATTATCCTCGAAAAATGGCTTAAAAATGCGGTTTTTCAGAACTTTGTATGCAAAAAAGTGCAATGCAGGAACTTTGACAATGCTGTTAAAAACAAAACACAGTACAAATTCAGACAGGGCCGGATTCGTTTTTCTGCTTGCCAAAATGCCCCCTTCTGGGGTATGATATAGAACGAATGTTTGATATATCTGCAGAAAGGAAGCATATCCGTCATGGCAAAAAAGGAAACCTACGACGCCGGCAGCATCTCGGTGCTGGAGGGACTGGAAGCGGTCCGCAAGCGGCCGGGAATGTATATCGGAAGCGTGTCCAGAAAGGGGCTGAACCACCTGATCTACGAGATCGTGGACAACGCGGTGGACGAGCACCTTGCAGGGTTCTGCGACAGGATTCACGTCATCCTCAACAGGGACGGCTCCTGTACCGTGGACGACAACGGCCGCGGGATCCCCGTGGACATGCACGAAAAGGGAATGGCCGCGGAGCGTCTGGTATTCACCACTCTTCACGCAGGAGGAAAATTTGACAATACCGTGTATAAAACCAGCGGAGGGCTCCACGGGGTGGGTTCCTCGGTGGTCAACGCCCTGTCCGTCTGGCTGGACGTGAAGATCAGCCGCGACGGCTATGTTCACCATGACTATTACGAGAGAGGCGTTCCCGCCCTGGAGCTGGAGAACGGCCTTCTGCCCAGGATCAAAAAGACGAAGGCCACAGGCTCCTGCATCACCTTCCTCCCGGACCCGGAAATTTTCGAAAAAACCGTGTTTTCCGCCGCGGAGGTGAAGAGCCGCCTTCATGAGACCGCCTATCTGAACCCCGCTCTCACCATCCTGTTTGAGGACAGACGAGGCGAGCACACCGAGACGGTCACCTACCAGGAACCCGAGGGAATCATCGGCTATATCCGGGATCTGAACCAGAACGCCCAGCCCGTCCACGACCCGGTTTACCTGAAAGGAGAGACGGACGGCATCCGGGTGGAGGTGGCCTTCCAGTTCATCAACGAATTCCGTGAGAACGTTCTGGGCTTCTGCAACAACATCTACAATGCCGAGGGCGGCACCCACCTGACAGGATTCAAGACCACATTTACCACCGTGATGAACAATTACGCCAGAGAGCTGGGCATTCTCAAGGAGAAGGATCCGAATTTTACAGGCGCGGACATCCGCAACGGCATGACCGCGGTGGTTTCCATCAAGCATCCGGAGCCCCGCTTCGAGGGCCAGACCAAGACCAAGCTGGACAACCAGGACGCGGCGAAGGCCACCGGCAAGGTGGTGGGCGAGCAGCTGGTGCTCTATTTTGACCGGAACCTGGAGGCGCTGAAATCCGTTCTCGCCTGCGCGGAAAAGGCGGCGAAGATCCGTAAATCCGAGGAGCGGGCCAAAACCAACCTTCTCACGAAGCAGAAGTATTCCTTCGATTCCAACGGCAAGCTGGCCAACTGCGAGAAGAAGGACCCCTCCCTCTGCGAGATCTTCATCGTGGAGGGCGATTCCGCCGGGGGCTCCGCCAAGACCGCCCGGGACCGGAATTACCAGGCCATCCTTCCCATCCGGGGCAAAATCCTTAATGTGGAGAAGGCCAGCATTGACAAAATACTGGCGAACGCGGAGATCAAAACCATGATCAACGCCTTCGGCTGCGGATTTTCCGAGGGCTACGGCAACGACTTTGACATTACGAAGCTCCGGTACGACAAGATCGTGATCATGGCGGATGCGGACGTGGACGGAGCTCATATTTCCACCCTTCTTCTCACTCTGTTTTACCGGTTTATGCCGGAGCTCATCTACGAAGGCCACGTGTACATCGCCATGCCGCCCCTGTACAAGGTCATGCCCAAAAAGGGGGCGGAGGAATACCTCTACGACGACAAGGCTCTGGAAAAGTACCGCCGGACCCATAAGGCGGGGACCTTCACCCTCCAGAGATACAAGGGTCTGGGTGAAATGGATGCGGAACAGCTGTGGGAAACCACGCTGAACCCGAAGACGAGAATCATGAAGCGGGTAGAGATCGAGGACGCCAGACTGGCCTCCAGCCTCACGGAGGTTCTTATGGGAAGCGAAGTGTCGCCCCGGAAGGCCTTTATTTATGAGCATGCCCAGGACGCGGAACTGGACGTCTGACGATTTCTCCTTCAGGAGGGAACCATGAAAACAGAACAGGAAACGATCATTGCCGCCGATTATGCGGAAATCATGCAGAAATCCTATATCGATTACGCCATGAGCGTCATCATTTCCCGTGCCCTCCCCGACGTGAGGGACGGACTGAAGCCGGTGCAGAGACGCACCCTCTACGACATGTACGAGCTGGGGATCCGCTACGACCGCCCCTACAGAAAATGCGCCCGTATCGTGGGCGACACCATGGGCAAATACCATCCCCACGGGGACAGCTCCATCTACGAGGCTCTCGTGGTGATGGCCCAGGATTTTAAAAAGGGGAAAACCCTGGTGGACGGCCACGGAAATTTCGGCTCCATCGAGGGGGACGGTGCGGCTGCCATGAGATACACGGAGGCCCGCCTGGAAAAGCTAACCCAGGAAGTGTTCCTGGGGGACCTGGACAAGGACGTGGTGGACTTTACCCCCAACTTTGACGAGACGGAAAAAGAGCCGGTGGTTCTGCCGGTAAAAATACCCAATCTCCTCATCAACGGAGCGGACGGCATCGCCGTGGGAATGGCTACCAGCATTCCTCCCCATAACCTGGGGGAGGTGGTGGACGCGGTCAAGGCCTACATGCGGGACAGCGAGATCAGCGTCAAAGGCCTGATGCGCTATATCAAGGGACCGGACTTCCCCACGGGAGGCATCGTGGTGAACAAGGACGAGCTCCGGAGCATCTACGAGACCGGTTCGGGCAAGATCCGCCTCCGGGGAAAGGTAGATGTGGAAAATCTGAAGGGCGGCAAAACCCAGCTGGTGATCACGGAGATTCCCTACACCATGCTGGGAGCCAACATCGGGAAATTCCTCAACGACGTGGCCGCCCTGGTGGAAACGAAAAAGACCACGGACATCACGGACATTTCCAATCAGTCCTCCAAGGAGGGCATCCGCATCGTCCTGGAGCTCCGCCGTGACACGGACGTGGAAAATCTTACCAATCTGCTGTACAAAAAGACCCGCCTGGAGGATACCTTCGGGGTGAATATGCTGGCGGTGGCGGACGGACGGCCGGAAATCCTCAGCCTGAAGCAGGTCATCGAGCACCATGTGGATTTTCTTTTTGAGATCACTACTAGAAAATATCAGACCCTTCTGGCCAGAGAGCTGGAGAAGAAGGAGATTCAGGAGGGCCTGATCAAGGCCTGCGACGTCATCGATCTGATCATCGAGATCCTCCGGGGGAGCAAAAGCCGGGAACAGGCGAAAAAATGCCTGGTGGAGGGCGTCACCGAGGGGATCCGGTTCCGGACGAAAACCAGCGAGCGCGCGGCGTCGAGGCTGCGGTTCACGGAACGTCAGGCCACGGCGATCCTGGAGATGCGCCTTTACAGGCTCATCGGCCTGGAAATTCAGGCGCTCCAGGAGGAATATCAGGAGACCATGGGGCATATCTCCCGCTATCAGGATATCCTGGACCATTATGAATCCATGTCTCAGGTGATCATAAAAGAACTGGACGAGATCAAAAAAGAATACGGAACGAAGCGCCGCACCGCCATCGAAAACGCGGAGGAAGCGGTTTATGAGGAAAAGAAGATGGAGGAGATGGAGGTCTGCTTCCTGATGGACCGCTTCGGCTACATGAAGATCGTGGATATGACGGCCTACGAGAGAAACAGGGAGGCCGCTCATAATGAGAATAAATATGTCTTTACCTGTATGAATACGGATAAGATCTGCATCTTCACCGATATCGGAAAAATGCACACGGTCAGGGTCAGCGATATTCCGCTGGTGCGCTTCCGGGACAAAGGAACCCCCGCGGATAATCTGAGCAATTACTCCAGCACCCAGGAGCAGATGCTGCTGGTGGCCCCCATGAGCGAAGTCAGCCGTTCCACACTTCTGTTTGTCACGGAGACCGCCATGTGCAAGCTGGTGGACGGCGGAGAATTTGACGCGTCCAAGCGCACCATCGCCTCCACCCGGATCGGCGAGGGGGATAAACTCATTTTCACCGGGATCGCCGGCGAGATGGAACAGGTAGTTCTGGAAAGCGGCGGCGGGTATTTCCTTCGGTTCCCTCTGAAGGAAATTCCTCTGAAAAAGAAAACCGCTCTGGGCGTAAGGGGCATGAAGCTGGCGGAGACGGACCGGCTGGTTCATGCGTATCTGCTGGGAGGAAACCGGGAGTACACCATTACCTGGCATGATAAGGAATTCTCCCTGAATAAAGTGAAGATGGCGGGGCGGGATACCAAGGGAACCCGGCCGAGAGGATGAGGCTGACGGCGTCAAGAATGCGTGGCGCTGACGGCTAAAGGCCGGTGACGCCGTCAACGTAAAGGCCTGAAAGTGCCGATGGCATAAAAACCCGGTAGCGCCGACGGCATAAAAGCCCGGTAACGCCGACGGCATAAAAGCCCGGTAGCGCCGTAAGCATAAAAGCCTGGAAGTGCCATAGCATAAAGGCCCGGTGACGCCGTCGACGTAAAGACCCGGTAATGACGCCGGCACAAAAACCGGATGAGGTTGACGTCGCAAAATTGTTGCAAAATCATTACGAATATGTTAATGTATAGGATAGGATTTTCGGTACATGTCAGATGAAAGGAGTTCTATTATGTCAAAATACCGCAGCATATTCAGACGCATTCTTGTTTTTGCGCTTCTGACAGCAGTCCTCTCCGGCTGCTTCCCGATGAACGCCGCAGCCGCAGCCGCGAAAAGCAAATATGTAAGCAATAAATACGCCAGGGTATGGATGAACATCCTCGGCGCAGTGGAAACCGGCGGACAGGTCTATGGCCAGCGGAATTATTCCAGCTTTATCGGTCCCTACACCGGATCGCCCAACGAACACAGCTGCACCGCCGGCGCTTATCAGGAATACGGAGAAAATCTCCGTCAGCTTCTGCTGGCGATCCAGAAACAGTACCCCGCCGTTTTTAAACGGCTGGATACGGCCAAAATCGCGAAGGATCTGAAACGGGTATGGTCCGAAAGCGCCCCCTATACCGCAAAGCCCGGAAGCGCCAAGGCGAAGGCCATCGTAAATATCATTTCCAGCGCCAAGGGAAAACGGGTACAGGACCAGAGAGCCGTAGAACTGCTGGATACCTATCTGGCCGGCATTAAAAAGCTGGGAGTAAAAAAACTGCGCTGCGGTCTCTTTATGGCGGAATGCTATCATCTGGGAGGCTACGCGGCAGTTCAGAGAGTGGTAAATCGGGCATCCAATAAAAACAGCCTCTCGTCTCTGCGTAAATCCCTGTACCTGGATCAGAAGGACTACAGCAACAGCTACCAGATCGGAGATACCATTTACCAGGGCAGACATGAACTCATCTATAAATGGCTGAAACAATACATACCTGCAAACGCTGTTTTTTAAATTTACTTTTTCCTGACAGGGAAGCCGCTTCGCAGAACCGGGCGCTGAGAAGGGCGCTGAGAAAAGAATTTTCTGCTGACAGTCAAAAAATGACACGTAAAACGTCGAAAAAGAAGTCCTAAAATGGGGAAGGGAAGGGGGAATGGAAAAATGAGATGTCCGTTCTGTAATCAGGAAAACACAAAAGTAGTGGATTCCAGACCTGTAGAAGATACGAATTCCATACGGAGAAGACGTATGTGCGAAAAATGCGGAAAACGTTTTACCACTTATGAAACGGTGGAGACCATTCCGCTGACCGTAATAAAAAAGGATCACACCCGGGAGCAGTATGACCGGAATAAAATCCAGGACGGCGTGCTCCGCGCCTGCTATAAGAGACCCATACCTATAGAAAAGATCGAGGAAATGATCGATTCCATCGAGGGAGAGATTTTTCAGACGGAGGAGCGGGAGGTATCCAGCTCCAGGATCGGCGAGATTGTCATGACGCATCTGAAGGATGTGGACGCCGTAGCTTATGTAAGATTCGCCTCCGTATACCGGGAATTCAAGGATATCGGCACTTTTATGGAGGAAATCAAGAAATTTATGAATTAAAAATATATCGTTCAACTATCAAACGGGGGTGCGGACTGACCGCACCCCCGAATATTATTTATCAGGATTTTTTATCAGAATCAGCAGATTCCCTGAGCCTTCATGGCGTCTACAACCTTCTCGAAGCCGGCGATGTTTGCGCCAACCACATAGTTGTCAGGCATATCATAGCGTTTCGCAGCCTCGTCAACCTTTTTGAAGATATCTCTCATGATGGTGTGAAGCTTCTCATCCACTTCCTCAGCGCTCCAGGAGATTCTCATGGAGTTCTGGCTCATTTCCAGAGCGGAGGTAGCAACACCGCCTGCATTGGCAGCCTTGCCCGGCATGAAAAGAACGCCGTTCTCCATTACATAATTGGTAGCCTCCAGAGTGGTGGGCATGTTCGCGCCCTCTACTACATACTTGCAGCCGTTGGCAACCAGCACCTTCGCGCCGTCGATGTCAAGCTCGTTCTGAGTGGCGCAGGGAAGGAATACATCGCATTTGATGTTCCAGATGCCCAGGCCTTCCGTATAAGTGGAACCTTCCACACGGTCTGCGTACTCTTTAATACGTCCCCGTTTTACTTCCTTGATATCCTTGATTACTTCCAGCTTAATGCCGTTGGGGTCATGGATAAAGCCGTTGGAATCGCACATGGCCACAACCTTCGCGCCAAGCTGATGAAGCTTCTCCACCGCATAGATGGCAACGTTTCCGGAACCGGTAACGATAGCGGTCTTGCCTTCCGGTGAATCTCCGTGAGCCTTCATAATCTCATTCAGGATATAAACAACGCCGTAGCCGGTAGCCTGGGTACGTACGAGAGAACCGCCGAAGGTAAGTCCCTTTCCGGTAAGAACGCCCTCATAGAGGCCGCGGATTCTCTTGTACTGTCCGAAAAGATATCCGATTTCCCGTCCGCCAACGCCGATATCCCCTGCGGGAACGTCTGTATCAGCGCCGATATACTTGCAAAGCTCGGTCATAAAGCTCTGGCAGAATGCCATAACCTCTCTGTCGGATTTGCCCTTGGGGTCAAAGTTGGAACCGCCCTTGCCGCCGCCGATGGGAAGTCCGGTGAGAGAATTCTTAAAGATCTGCTCAAAGCCAAGGAATTTCAGAATACTCTGATTAACTGAGGGATGGAATCTCAGGCCGCCCTTGTACGGTCCGATGGCGCTGTTGAACTGTATGCGGTATCCCTTATTAACCTGAACCACGCCCTTGTCATCTACCCACGGAACGCGGAAGGAAATGATTCTCTCAGGCTCTACCAGACGCTCCAGGATGGAGAGTCTGCGGTACTCCTCCTCATTTCTCTCAATTACCACTTTCAGGGAATCCAAAACCTCTTTTACTGCCTGGTGAAACTCCGGCTCACCGGGGTTCTGAGCTACGACTCTCTCGTAGACTTCTTCTGTGTAAGACATAATAAATCCTCCTCATCCAAATAAGTATCTATATATACCGTTGCTATTATACACTACCGATTTAAAAATGAAAAGACCGGGGAACAAATTTTTCCTGTAAATTTTTTCGCATATTTTCCGCAGTTCTCTGCACTTCTCTGCACTTCTCCGCACTTCTCCGCAGTTCTCTGTAGTTCTCTGTAGTTCTCTGTAGTTCTCCGCAGTTCTCCGCAAAAAAGCCCCGCGTGAGCCTGCCGGCATCATGCGGGGACTTTTTTATTTTATTATTTTACCTTGACTGCCTTCGCGGCACTGAGGGCGCCGTATACTTTAGTTCCATCCGGATTCTCGGAATATGCACGTACCTTGTAATAGTATGTCTTTCCGCTCTTCAGATTCTTAGTGTCAGTAAACTTCAGCGTCTTCGCATTGGTGATGGTTCCAGCCGCGGTATACTTGCCGTTCTTGGATGTACTTCTGTATACGCGGTAGCCCTTCGCCTTGTCAACCTTCGGCCAGGATATCTGAACCTGAGCTTTCGCACTGGAAACTGTCGTCGGCTTTTTAGCCTTTGCAGGAGCTGTGGTAGCCTTGATGGTGGCACTGATCTTGCCGTTCACCGGGGTCTTGCCATCCTCCTTCAGAGCAAACGCACGAACTCTGAAAGCGTAGGTAACGCCGTTCTCCAGGCCGCTGGAAACGTCGTAGGAGGTAACATTTTCTCCTGCAATTCGGTTCAGAAGTTCATATTTCTTCGTGGACGAATTAAACTTGTAGATCATATAGCCATCTGCTCCGTCCACTTTGCTCCATCCGATATGCACAACCTTAGAGCTGTTCGTGGAGGAAGCCGTCACGGAAGGTTTCTCGGACTTATTATAGTCATAGAGCATAACGGTGATCTCATCGCCCAGATCTCTATATTCGCTCTTTGCTCCTTCCACCTTCGTAAATGTCCGAATCTTGAATGTATGTACGCCGCCGAAGCCCGTCATGGCCTTGGTAAAGGACGTCTTATCAGCTCCCTGAATGGTCTTGATTCTCTTGAACTCTCCGGTAGCTTCATTCTTTACATAGATCACATAACCATCCACATCCGGAACAGATTCCCAGGAAAGGGATACCTTCTTCGTTCCCAGAACCGGTTCTGCAGATATACCATCTTCAGAAGTTACAGGACCGGGTGTAATGGTGGGCGCCGTCGTCGGTTCCGGCGTCACCGTAGTAGTAGGCTCAGGAGTCTCCGTCGCTTCCGGTGTCACCGTAGCGGTAGGCTCAGGAGTCGTCGTCGGTTCCGGTGTCGCTGTCAGTTCCGGTGTGGCAGTCGGCGCTGCGGTGATCGTAGGTTCCGGCCATACCGGAATATCAGTCGGAGTCGGTTCCGGCGTTTCGCCCGGTGTCTCACTCGGTGTCGGTTCCGGTGTCTCGCTCGGCATCGGTTCTGCTGTCGGTGTAGGCGTCGCTGTTGCTGTCGGAGCCGGTGTAGGCGTTGCTGTCGGTTTTGCTGTCGGTCTCGGTGTTGCTGTTGCTGTCGGCGTCGCCGAACCCGGTGTAGGCGTCACAACAGGAGGCTCCGGATACTCACTGGGAGTGGGATTCGGATCAATCGACGGACTGGGAGCAGCGCTTGGCGTTGCTTCCGGAGTCACAGAAGGATCCGGAGTTTTTTCATCCTCAGGCTTCGTATCATCCTGTTCACCAGTATCTCCTCCCGGAATTACCGTTACGCCGGGCGTCGGCTGTTCTTCTACTTTTTCCTCTTTTCCCACATATACCGGCTGACAGGTAACGTGGGTATGCATCCGCTGCACGCCGACCGATTCCACATAATATACGATCGGAAAATCAGAGAATTCGTCCTCCACCGCGTCTTCCGTCACCGCCATTCCTATCTCGGCATAGCAGTCCGCATCCGCACCGGGGTTCACGGTGATCGTTCCGATCACCGCACTGCCCTCGTCATCCATGAATTCCTGATTTTCTTTTCCGGAAAGAATAATGTCGATCAGGTAGCTGTTCTCCCCCTCTGCCTGGGTGACAGCCGCATCCTGCACTACACTGGGGATACCGGTGCTAAATTTGAAGTCCGGCTTCTCCATCGTTCCGCTTATCCGTTCCACATACATCTGGAACCTCATAGAGGTAATGTTTCCCGTCTTTCCTTCCGGAAGGGTCATCTTTACTGTCGCATCATAACTTCCTGTCGGTGCTGTAATCTCCACTACGCCGGTTTCCTTGGCCGATACGGTAAGCGGTGGAAGAACCGTGAGAAGAAGAGATGACGCCACTAAATAATTCATCCATTTTTTCATTTCTGCTTTCCCCCTTTCAGTCCGCCGCGCCTGGAATACTGCCGCCCGTCAGAGTAATGCTCGGCAGCACATCCGGCATGTCAAGGAATACCGTATCGCTTACCACACGTTCTCCCTTCATGGTATGAGCATCGTCCACACGGTAGAGTTCTCCGCGAACCTTTCCGATCTGTCTGATCACACCCATATCCAGATTCTCAGGCGTCACATAGTAAACCCAACGGCCGTCCGCGGTTTCACCCAGATCGCCCTGAGCGGGAACTTCCGCCAGAATCACCTGTTCCGCATTCACATTGCCGTCCTTCTGTCCGATCACATCACCGTTTTCATCGAAAAGAACCACCACATTATAGGCAGGATTTCCTTTGTACTTGCCTACGAATACCAGAGAGTTCGCAGGAATCACGTGGCCATCGCCTTCCGCATATTTGTAGTCATCTGTCAGAATTCCTACGGCAGGAATGGAAGACTCCTCAGCAGTAAAGAACTCCATATTATCTCCGGAGGGACCGCACACTTCGATTTCCTTAATAGAAATTTCTCCCTCGGGAACAGCGATTCCAATCAGCTGAGCGTCATAGGTGCCGATCCACTTGCCCTGATTCTCCGGATCTACCGGGTCGAACCAGAGAGTCTCGTCACTGCCGCAGCTGCCGGATTTCACAACCTTCCAGTCATAGGATACCGTGCCGTCCTCAGCGGTAACCACATTTCCTACGGAAACGATCACGGAGGAAAGAGGACTTCCCTTATACTTAATGGACGTCACTTCCTTTACGGTCTTCATATCGATCACGATGGAAGCCTCAGCGGAAGCTGTTCCTGTATATACCATGTCCGGATTACCGTCAATGATCCGGTCAATGGTATGCGGATATTTCTGAACCACGCCGCCGGCCTGCTGGAGATTGTATCCCATATCCGGATCATCTTTATCCGGCTGGATGGGCACCAGATCTTCCTGGGATACCATATTCGAAGTCTCCACTGTCCAGTTTTCCTTATTCAGTGCGCCGCCGGTCTCAATCTTCACAGATCCCGCGGATGCGCTGTTGGAATAATTCAGAGACTTGTCTACAGCCTTCACTTCGTAATACATCACTCTGTTATTCATAGTGGAAACTTTATCCACATAGGTCGTCGTCTCGCCGGTGCACTCTGTAAAGCCTACCACTTCCTTAGACAGAACACCGTCTGTATAAGTTCCGCGGATAATCTCATAACCCAGAATGTTGTCCACAGAAGCCGTTGTCTGAAGAGTCAGAGTCGCATACTGATTCTCTGCCGTCACGCTGGCCTTCACCACATCCTGACCCTTGATTCCCGTTCCGCCGTGCATTCCTCCGCGGGCATTTTCATTCACATAGTACAGAGCCTTCTCCGTGGGTTCTCCATACAGATTCGCATAAGCCCTCGTGTCTTCGTCGGGAACCATGCCCCAGCGCTCGAAGAACGGAAGAATATTGGCATTAGCCGCTGCACAGGACAGACGCATCAGATTCTGATCCACACCGTCGTTCTGAGAAAGAAGATTTACATCTTTTCCGTTTCTTACCACCGTAAGGGATTTCGGCGCTTTGTCCGGATTCCTGCTGTAGGTATCCACACGGGCAAAGAACAGGTTATTGAACATGTCATCATACGTGGTAAAGATATTTCTGTCCGCATTACTGTCGAATGCCAAATGGAGCTGCCAGTAGAGAGCCAGCTGTACTGCACCGTTGGAGGAACGGCCGATCTCTCCCGAAGTTACTTTTTCATATACATCCGGCCACTTGAACCGGAGTCCGTTAGAAGCGCGGGTCAGCAGCTGTGCAAAGTAATTATTGGTAATTTCCGCAATCGCATACTTGCCGTCGTTGATGTCATGTCCGATCTCATGAGCAATACCCCATCCGAAGCTGTCCCAGCTGCCGGCGCCGGAGGCAATGACAGTCTCAGGGAACTCGATTCCGATGTGGTTGCCGGAGGCATACATAAAGGCTCCCGCGAACATTCTCATGTAACGGATATTCAGATGACGGGCCGACAGCCTGTTGTTACTGCCGTACTTCGTATTGCCGTCCATGTTGGTCAGACCCTTATGCTGATAGAACAGAACCATCGTCTGCTCCATGGCGTCCAGAGCGGTTTCCAGAGCCGCAGCTTTATCCGCGTCGTCCTTCAGTCCTTCCAGAACCTGAGTCGCCGGAACGGAATACATCATGTGTTCCATCATCAGATCGGTGGCATTCAGGATACAGAGTCTTTCATTATAATCGTAATTCACACTGCTCTTATTCCTGTGGATCTCATCATGATTCTTCTGAATGGTTCCCACATAGGCTTCCAGCTCTGTAATATACTTGCTGATCGCATCCTTCTTCTCCTGTCCGGTCTTCTTATAGATATTCAGGACAGGAATCTTCACGCCGCCGCTGATGCGGACGCCATACTGATCCTCAGAGTTATTTCCGGTATATTCCACATAGACCTGTCCGCCCTTCTCATAAGTAGCGCTCACCCAGGAGGGTACGGTGATAACATTCCTGCCTACTTTCAGAGATCTGGTAGAGCTAAGGGCATTGGATTCCGCATGATACTGAGTAAATACGATGTTCAGATCCGCATTGTCTCCTATTTTCTTGAAGTTATGACCAACGAATACGATAAGCTCCTCACCTGCATAAACAGATCTTCCCAGCGGCTGCCATGCGTTCAGACCGCCGTAGTTCAGCGTTCCGTCCTTGCGTGCGGTAATGCCAGTCTCCACCTTATAGGTTTCCGTAGTTCCCATGGCAAGAATATCTTCGGCGTTGGTCAGCTCAAGATCCAGATAATCATGCAGGGGATGCAGTTCTCCGCTCTCCTGGTCCGGTACGTTCAGCTCTGCTCTCAGCTGTTCGATCTGCTCCCTCGTCACTCCTTTCACAAGCTGGCTGTGCATCTCATCCGCATAAAGTGCATAAATCTTACCCTCAATATCCGAATATTTATGGAAATGCATCTCGCCCACCTTCATCTCGATCCTGCTGTATCCAGTACCCAGGCACATCAGGATTCTCTGGGCTTTCACAGGCTGATGGAACTTGGCGATAAAGTAGGGATGATTGTTGTCATCGGTCCTGCGGATCAGGTCCGCCTTCACTTCCTGTCTCTCATCGCCGTGCTCCTTATTCCAGTAATGAATTCTCACAAGCGAGGGCTCACCCTGAAGATTGGCATCCGTAAAGGTAAGATAGCTCATCTCATATTCCTTATCCAAGGTCACAGTGATGCCTCTGGCGAAGTTATTGTCGAAATAGGAAATACCATCGTCCCACTCATCATGCTTCAGCCAGTAGGAGTCATAGTTATTGTCAACCACACCGTAAGCCCAGTGAGTATGCTGAACCTGGGTAGAAGTACCTTCATTGGCTTCATCGATCGGGCTGTTCTGCATGGATGCTCCGCCGTGATTTCCATGAAGCGCCTGCAGAATATGCTCGGATACTTCTCCCTTCGCTGTACTCTTATTGATCAGCTGATACTCCGGAAGTCTGGGAATCTCGCCGCTGGTGGTTGTCGCCTCCTGCGTTCCGGAAGGTACGCCCCATCCGAGAGAGTTCCATCCTATTACATAAATATAATAGGAGACTCCGTCTTTCAGTTTGGAAATTGTATAGCTGTTAGAGGTAAGCATGCCTCTGCTGACAAGCTGTTCGTTGACAGTTTCGCCCTTGTCGGTGCGCGTATCGGTATCCAGCATCTGGAAACCTTCCACAACAGGCATAAAGCTGTCGTCTGCCGGCGGAGCCGTGCCCTCATCCTCGGGTGTCGCCTCTCTGTAGTACAGCATATACCCTTCCGCGTCATCCATCATCTTCCAGGTTACATTCACTGCCCGGTATGCGCCCTTGGCCGCCACATTATCCGGAGCCGCCGGCTTGCTCGTAGGCGCAGGAGTTACCGTGATCGCTTCCGACCATGGGCTGGTCCAGTCGCCGTTCACGGAACGAATCTTCACCGTGTACCCCTTGAAGTTCACAATAGGCTTGTCATTGATCATGGTCACCAGATGAGGTGACTCCTGCACACGCACGATCTGAGTCTGTACACCATTCTCCTTCTTAACGGGACCGGAAATGAACAGATCGTAGCCTGTTACATTACTCTCAGCTTTCCAGTGAATGGTAAACTCTTCATTATTGATACTTTTGCTGATGGCATCCATGTCGAACTTCGGTATGTTAAGCTCCGGCGCAGGAATTCTCTTATCCATGTCATTGACGAATTCCACCTTGGCAATGTCCGCCAGCTTTTGATTCTTCTTGGTTCCTGTGATGGTGATGCTTACTTTCTTTACAGCCACCTGCGTACCGAAATCCACTACCAGGGAACCGTCCGCATCCACTTTTACAGAGGGCTTCTGGTCCGCATAAACAGTGGTCTGAGGCAGGAGAACCGACGCCATGAACGCAAATACCGGAGCACTGATCATGTCTTCCTCTGCTTCGGGCGCATCGAAAAGCTCTGCGGCATCATCCGGATTTTCGGTTTCTTCTCCCGTTTCTCCTGTGACGGGCTCCTCCCCGATTACCTCATTCTGAACGACTGAATCTGCAGGAACCGTTTCTTCCGAAAGATCTGCCTCTCCGGCAGACTCCTCCGCTGCTGAGTCTTCTGCGGGCGAACCGGTGAACAGATCCACAGAAGCAGGCCCTGTCAGCTGTTCTGCGGACCCCCCGGAACCTTCTGATTGGGTATCGCCTATACTGATGCGCCCCACCGCGTCTTCTCCGGCGGAATTCACATATGTATACTCTATGTATCCGCTGGAAATATCGCTGGTGAGATTTCCAACCTCATCAACAGCGACAGGCGTCTCAATAGTAATTCCTTCGATCTTCGGCACATCCTCAGGAGCCGCATTTTCCGCAGCAAGAGCAAAGCCGATCTCTACCGGATTCGACTCGGAAATGACTTCGTCTTTCGCCGGCTGCAGCGTAAGGCTTTCCTCGCCTTTCAGGACGCCTTCCACAGTTCCGCCTGCAATATGGGTGGTTTCCGGAACGGTAACCATCTCCTTCGACGGTACGAAGGATTCCGCAATAGTGGAAATCTGGTTCTCATTAATGCTCTGCACCAGATACTGCAGATCGGAAAGGTCCACCTCCTCCGTGAAGTCCATACCATCCGGAGTGTTTACACCCATGGTAAGGTTTGCGGAAGCATCAAACTCGCCGGAACGAATCACATCCAGCATTTTAGTGATATCGTTGTTATTGATGGCCTTGTCCCCGTTCACATCTCCCAGACGGATCCATCCGGGATTCGCATTCGTTCCGGTGTTCATCCTGGCGGAAGCCACTTCGATCTTGTGAGTGGTATTTTGGGCTACCGTAATCTCCTGAGTATAATCGGCAAACTTTGCAGCAGAAATTGTAACCGTATAGTTTCCTGCCGGCAGATCGTCAAAATCCGCCACAGCGGTCGCCGTCTTGCCGGAAACCCGGAGTATCTTCGGTGTATGTCCGCTTCCAATAGACACAGTTACGTTAATCGCGTCACCATCCTGATCCACATACTCAAAGGGCAGCATGGAGATCACTTTTACCTCGATGGAACCCGTTCCCGTACTCTCGGAGAATAGTTCTCCCTCACCGGAAATCTCTGCTTCCTCGTCTCCGAACAGTTCTTCGTTCCCGGGCGCAGGCGTCTCCTCCGGCGGGATTTCCTCAGGAACGACTGCTTCCCCAGGCGTCTCCGTCGGTGGAATCTCCTCAGGTACAACCACTTCCTCCGGATTCTCCTGCGGTGTCACCTCAGGCGGGACCTCCCCGGGAACTTCCGGCGACGGGATTGTCTCTGCCGCGCCTGCGTCAGGCGCAGACACATCGCCGAAATCCGCTGCCTGATCCATCGGCCCGGCAGCTTCCCCATTCTCCTCCGGCACAGGCGCGTCGCTCTCTATTCCGGAAGAAAAGTCGGCTCCCCACACTGCTGCTCCGGCCCCGGTTACCGGCTGGAGAATCAAGCATCCTGTGAGCAAAATAGCCATTAGTCTTTTCATGCTTTTTTTCCTTTCTCCTTTATTTTTAATACCTGGTTAGTTCTTACAGCAGAAATCAAACAGTCCGCTTCTTCCGGAAAATTTGTGATATTTTCCGAAAACTCATGTCTGCTGCAAGAAACGGCAAGGCATTAAATGAATTGTCTGAAACAGCGGAATATGGCAAAAATACCGCTATTTTCTTGTTCAGTCTATCATATGACGAGGATTTAGTCAACAACGCCCAAACCCTTCTCAGACATTTAAATTTTTATTAATTTTTTGTAACATTTCTGGTGGGAATCCATATAATGCAACAGGTCTTCTCTGTCTATTCTACAATTATGAACTCCCATGCCGGGACCCACAAACGCAGAAGGAGCCCTGAAACCATGGTCAGGGCTCCGATCACTCTTTCCTGCTGAACTCACTCTGAAAAACACAACCCCTCCTGAAGCTACAGCATAGGCGCGAGCAGCCGCATCACGCTCTGCACTCCCCGGACCACAATGTTCCTGTCCTGACAGAACCGCAGGTCCACGCACCGGCAGTATTCCAGTGTCTCCGCGAAATCCTGACGGATATCCCGGATCACCTCATTTTTGTACATCCACACCCCGTCCTCGAAATGCAGATAAAGGCTCCGGTAGTCCAGGTTAATGGTTCCCACCACCGCAATTTCGTCGTCGCACACGAAGGATTTCGCATGGAGAAAGCCGGGCTGGTACTCGTAGATTTTCACGCCGGCCTCCAGCAGCTGCTCATAGTAGGACTGGGTGAGCAGGAACACCATTTTTTTATCCGGCATGCCGGGAGTCATGATCTTCACGTCCACCCCGCTTTTGGCCGCCAGACAGAGGGCCGTCATCATTTCATTATCAATGATCAGGTAGGGAGTACAGATATACAGATAATGGCGGGCATGATGAATAATATTCAGATACACATTTTCTCCCAGAACTTCATGGTCCAGAGGAGAGTCCGAAAAGGGCTGAACGAACCCGCTTCCCGAAAAGGGCTCCGGGTGATATCTGTGGGGCAGATAATCCGAGAAGGGAATGGGATCTTTCTGATTGGTGATCACCGTCCACATGTGGAGAAACATGGCGGTCATGTTCCATACCGCTTCTCCCTTCAGCATAACCGCCGTATCCTTCCAGTGCCCGAAACGTTCCTTCTGATTAATATACTCATCCGCCAGATTGACGCCTCCGGTAAAGCCCGTGTGTCCGTCGATCACGCAGATTTTTCTGTGGTCCCGGTTATTCTGAACAATATTCAGGATGGGCCGGAAGGGATTGAACACCGCGCACTTGATGCCCTTGGAGCGAAGGGTTTCGTAATATTTGCCGGGCAGCGTGGTGAGACAGCCAAAGTCATCATAGATCAGCCGCACGTCCACGCCCTGGGCTGCCTTCCGCTCCAGAATATCCAGAATGGTCTGCCACATGACCCCGTCATTGATAATAAAATATTCTATATAAATATAGTGGGAAGCCTGCTCCATCTCCTTCACCAGGACCGGAAACATATCGTCTCCCACCTGAAAGTATTCCGCGGAGGTATGTTCGAAAACCGGGAACCCGGAATAGCGGTAAATATAATTGGACTGATTAGCTGCGGAGAAATCGCTGTCCGCCAGCCGCTGACGCACATGGGGATCCTGAGTAAGATAGGCCGCGCTGTCTTTCTGGACAGCATCGTAGGCCTGCTGAATCATTCCTGCGATACGGGAAGTGCCGAACAGAAGATACAGAGTAAGGCCAAAAATGGGGATGGCCATGATCAGCAGCGTCCAGCCCAGCTTGTAGGAAGGGTTGATCTTCCTGTTCACCAGGCGGAGAACCACTATGATGCTGAGTATATTGATCGCCAGGGAGATATACCAGGAATAGCCGGCCAGTCTCCAGACCATGACAAACAGCCATACCAGCTGTATGATCAGGGCCATGGCCACGTAAAATATTCTGTTAAATAAAAGCTTCGCTGCTTTTTTAAAAAACAAAACGACTAAATCTATCATAAAATCCGCCATCTCATGCCGCTAAAAAACCCTGATCGTTTCAATCAGGGTTTTTCGCGCACAATTAATTATATTTACGTTTTCTTGCGGCTTCGGATTTCTTCTTACGACGAACGCTCGGCTTTTCGTAATGCTCTCTCTTACGAATCTCCTGCTGAATACCCGCCTTCGCGCAGCTTCTCTTGAATCTGCGGAGCGCGCTATCCAAAGTCTCGTTCTCTTTTACGATTACATTTGACATAGACTCACACCCAACCTCCCTCCAGTTGTAGATTGTGCTAAAATACAACTGTACGGGTATTTTTCTTGCACGTGACTATTATATCATATTATGGAAATTCGTCAACAGCTTTTGGTTATTTTTACAAAAAAATTGACGCAATTTCTAATCCGCCGGTCCCGGCCTCCGGGTATTGCCGGTTATTTCAGCTGGCTCTCCAGAATGCCTGCGGCAGCGGCAATGGCTTCCGCGGCCTTCTCCGGCTTTTTGCCTCCCGCCTGGGCAATGTTGGGACGGCCGCCTCCGCCGCCTCCGGCGATGGCCGCCACAGCCTTGATCAGCTTGTCCGCATTGGCTCCCGCCTTCTGGGCGCCCTCTGTCGCCATGACCAGAAGATTTACCTTGCCTCCGTTCACTGCAGCCAGAACCACCACGCCTTCGCCCAGCCGGTCCTTCAGCTGATCGCCCAGATCCAGCAGGCCGTTCATGTCCACGCCCTCTACTTTGGCGGCAAGGAGCTTCACGCCCTTCACCTCCACGACCTGATTCATCATGTCTCCCAGAGCGCCCTGGGCCAGCTTGCTCTTCAGGGAATCTCTCTCGCTCTGCACCGCTTTCAGCTCCGCCTGAAGATGGGCGATCCTGCTCACCAGCTCTCCGGGAGTGGTCTTCAGCGCTCTGCTGGCCTCCTGAAGGATCTCCTCCTGCTTCTTATAATATTCCAGAACGCCGCTGCCCGTAAGGGCCTCAATACGGCGGACGCCTGCCGCTATGCCGGATTCCGACAAAATCTTAAAGGGTCCGATCACATCCGTGCTGGATACGTGAGTACCGCCGCAGAGCTCTTTGGAATAGTCTCCCATGGAAACCACGCGGACCTTCTGATCGTACTTTTCTCCGAAAAGAGCCATGGCTCCCGTCTTTTTCGCTTCCTCCAGATCCATCACATCCGTGCGGACCTGCAGGCCGGCCTCGATCTGCTCCGTCACCTGCTTCTCCACCTGAGCGATCTCCTCCGGGGTCATGGCCTGGAAATGGGCAAAGTCAAAACGCAGACGATCCGGCGTCACCAGAGAGCCTTTCTGCTCCACGTGGGAGCCCAGAACGTTTTTCAGCGCTTTCTGAAGAAGATGGGTCGCGCTGTGGTTTTTCGCAGTGTTTTTCCGTCCCTCACTGTCCACCGTAAGAGTGACCGTATCTCCCTGAGAGATCAGGCCGGATTCCATAACGCCCACGTGGCCGAATTTTCCGCCCCGGAGCTTGATGGTATCCTCCACCAGGAACCTTCCGTTGGCCGTTTCAATAACGCCTTTGTCACCTTCCTGGCCGCCCATGGTGGCGTAGAAGGGAGTCTTTTCCACAAAGATGGTGCCTCTCTGTCCTTCCATAAGAGAAGGTACAAGCTCCGTCTCCGAGGCAAGAACCGTCACAGGGGACTCGAAGGTCAAATGATCATATCCCACGAACTCTGTAGTAACCGCGGCGTCGATCTGGTCGTAAACCGTAGCGTCGGCGCCCATGTAGTTGGTGACCTCACGGGCCTCGCGGGCCTTGGTCCTCTGCTCCTCCATAGCTGCGGCAAAGCCTTCCTCATCGATTCCGTAGCCCTTCTCCTGCAGGATCTCTCTGGTAAGATCCAGGGGGAATCCATAGGTATCGTAAAGCTTGAAGGCGCTGGCGCCGGAGAGAACCTTCTCCCCTGCCGCTTTCATATCCTCCTCCATATCGGAGAGGATGCGCAGGCCCTGATCGATGGTTTTATTAAACTGGTTCTCCTCGTTGGTGAGAACCTTGAAGATAAATTCCTTCTTTTCCTCCAGCTCGGGATAGCCGTCTCTGGAGCCCTGGATCACCATGGCGCTCAGCTTCGCCAGGAAGGTGCCCTGAATGCCCAGAAGTCTTCCGTGGCGGGCGGCCCGGCGGATGAGGCGGCGGAGCACATAGCCCCTGCCCTCGTTGGTGGGCATGATGCCGTCGGAAATCATAAATGTTGCGGAACGGATATGGTCGGTAATCAGGCGGATGGATACATCGTCCTGATAAACCTTTCCGTATTCCTTGCCGGCCACCTCGCAGACCAGATTCCGGAGGGAGCAGATGGTATCCACGTCGAAGATGGAATCCACCTCCTGCACCACCACGGCCAGACGCTCCAGGCCCATGCCGGTATCGATGTTCTTCTGGCTCAGCTCGGTGTAGTTGCCGTTTCCGTCGTTTTCAAACTGGGTAAATACGTCGTTCCACACCTCGATGTAGCGGTCGCAGTCGCAGCCCACCGTACATCCCGGTTTGCCGCAGCCGTACTTCTCGCCCCGGTCATAGTACACCTCCGAGCAGGGGCCGCAGGGGCCTGCGCCGTGCTCCCAGAAGTTGTCCTCTTTTCCGAAACGGAAAATCCGCTCCGCGGGAATGCCGATCTCCTTGTTCCAGATGTCGAAGGCCTCGTCGTCGTCAAGATAAACGGAGGGATACAGCCGCTGGGGATCCAGTCCCACCACCTCGGTGAGGAACTCCCAGGTCCAGGTCAGCGCTTCCCTTTTAAAGTAATCTCCGAAGGAGAAATTTCCCAGCATCTCAAAGAAGGTGCCGTGACGGGCGGTTTTGCCCACGTTTTCAATATCGCCGGTACGGATGCATTTCTGACAGGTGGCCACCCGTTTTCTGGGCGGGATCTCCGCGCCTGTAAAGTATGGCTTGAGGGGCGCCATTCCCGCATTGATCAGAAGAAGACTTTTATCTCCCTGAGGTACCAGGGAAAAGCTTTTCATGATGAGATGTCCCTTGCTCTCCATAAAGTCCAGGAACATCTGGCGAAGTTCATTCACTCCATATTTTTTCATTACCCTTTCCTCCAATGCTTGTGCTGTAGATGGACTGCCGCCCGGTCCCTGCGGGGCGCAGCCTGAGGATCCGCCGCGCATATCATTCGTGACTGCGGGCGGCACTAATGATGATAATACCACGTTCCCGGTTATTTTGCACTGATTTTATGATATTTTTTCTTTCCGCGGCGAACCACCCGGCTGTTTGCCAGAAGATCCTCCCTGGAAAGGGTGTATGCGAAATCCGTAATTTTCTCTCCGTCCAGAGTCACGCCGCCCTGGGTGATGGCCCTGCGGCCTTCGGAGCGGGTGGGTACCAGGCCCGTCTTCACCAGCACGGTGATGAGGTCGATGGCGCCATCCGTAAACTCGTCCTCGCCAAACTCTGTGGAGGGCATGTTTTCGGTGTCCGCGCCTCCCGCAAAAAGCGCCCGCGCTCCTTCCTGAGCCTTCTTCGCCTCTTCCTCGCCGTGCACCAGCTTCGTCAGTTCATAAGCCAGGATTTCCTTGGCCTTATTCAGATCGCTGCCTTCCCATTTCGCCATCTCCTCAATCTCCTCCAGGGGAAGGAAAGTGAGAAGACGCATGCACTTGATCACGTCGGCGTCGTCCACGTTTCTCCAGTACTGGTAGAAATCGAAGGGGGAAGTCTTATCGGGATCCAGCCATACGGCTCCGGCCTGGGTCTTGCCCATCTTCTTTCCCTCGGAATTCAGAAGAAGGGTAATGGTCATGGCGTATGCGTCCTTGCCCAGCTTGCGGCGGATGAGCTCCGTTCCGCCCAGCATGTTGCTCCACTGGTCGTCGCCGCCGAACTGCATGTTGCAGCCGTATTTCTGGAACAGCATGTAGAAGTCGTAGCTCTGCATGATCATGTAGTTAAACTCCAGGAAGCTCAAGCCACGCTCCATCCTCTGCTTGTAGCACTCTGCCGTAAGCATACGGTTTACGGAGAAATGGGGGCCGACCTCCCGAAGAAGCTCCACGTAGTTCAGGTTCATAAGCCAGTCCGCGTTGTTCACCATAAGGGCCTTTCCGTCGGAAAAATCGATAAAACGCTCCATCTGCTTCTTGAAGCACTCGATATTGTGCTGGATTGTCTCCACGGTCATCATCTGACGCATATCCGTTCTGCCGGAGGGATCGCCGATCATGCCGGTACCGCCGCCCAGCAGGGCGATAGGCCGGTTGCCCGCCATCTGGAGACGCTTCATCAGGCACAGGGCCATGAAATGTCCCACATGAAGGCTGTCCGCCGTGGGGTCAAAGCCGATATAGAAGGTGGCTTTTCCCTGATTGACAATCTCGCTGATCTCCTTCTCGTCTGTTACCTGGGCAATCAGACCTCTTGCCTTCAGTTCTTCCCAAAGTGTCATGTTTTTTTCCTCCATCCATATAATATACTTCCGGCTGCGCTTTTCCATAACCCTGTCGTTCACCCCCTGCCGCCAGACTTCAGATATCCCCGGCAGGTATGCTTCTTTACAGACGCTCAGCCTAAAAAAATGCCCGGTTCCTGTCCTTTTAGGACGAGAACCGGGTCCCGTGATACCACCTAAATTCACAGAAGACTCGCGCCTTCTGTCTCAGCAAGTGACGATATTCTCCCCAATCTTCCTTATGAAATATCGGACAGCACAGCATCACTCCGGCAGGATAACGGTCGCCGTTCCGTCGCAGCCTACTGTTCTTTCGGTGCGCA
Organism: uncultured Lachnospiraceae bacterium; assembly: GCA_947626985.1. GTDB lineage: Bacteria > Bacillota > Clostridia > Lachnospirales > Lachnospiraceae > Blautia_A. The sequence continues at coordinate 34,253 of CANQUG010000002.1, forward strand.
GCTCCGGGATGTATTCACTCAGGTTCCACAGGCGCCTCTCACCGGCCGGCAGCTCTCTGTCCGCTTTCCCTGAACTACTTCTTCCCTTCCAGGCCTTTTTCTTATAGATGATCCAGTGGCCGGAAGCCGCCTCTCCTCCCCGTGTCCGGACAGAAACGGCAGACTTCTCCATGAAGATCATAAAACATATCGACAGTATACAAATCGATTTTTTATTTGTCAAGGAATTTTCATGTTATTTTAACAACTCACCGCGACAAAGCGCCGGTTTTCCTTCAAACTCAGTTATAATTTTCTCTCTTAAATGATTGTATTTCTTACTTTCTGCTTTACTTCACTGATTAATCCATGCAATGTAGTGCAGGGACACATATCAGACGGCCTCACCCTGCCATCTTTCAAATACATTTGGAGCCGATTCTCGGCGAGCTGAACAGCCTTTGATTCATTTCCAAAGCGATTAAGCACAGCATAAATCTGCGGATGATCCTTATGATATTCCTGACCGGTTCGCTGTTCAAAAGTCTCTGCAAATTTCCTGCAGCATACCACTGAGTCACTATAAGAATGCATTTTGCCAAAGTACGCGTCAAACCATATTTCGATACAAGGATTGGACCAACCGACGCTGACGCCCTCTTTCTGTGCCTTTGCAATGATTTCATCAAAGTTCGTAACTCTGTCCCGGTCAAATACAATCCAGGGCTGACCATATTGCGGTTCAAGAGACGCCTGTTCTTTGCAGGCCTTAACCAGTTCCTGCGTTTTCGCCCTGGAAACTCTGATGACAATACGTCCCTGCAGCTCTTCAGGAAGGGAATCCCGGAGACCGTACAGATAGTTTTCTTCGGTTTCCCTGGCGTCGGTCACGATAAAGTAACAGCCGAGATCCGGGACTCTCGTTCTAAAGACTTCTCTGGATTTTCGTTTTCCGGTTCTGTCTGATCTTGCCATATTTACTCCTCCTTAAACATATCGAAATATTTAAGAGTAGGAATTGCCCCATATTTCCCCAGAAGATAGTTTTTCTCGTAACTTTCGTCCTTTCGTATTTTAGCGCCGTCGTCGTCAATAAAGTCCGCAAGGGAATAAAGTGCTGACACTCCGGATGAATCTTTCTCCGTGAACCATATCTCATCTCTGCGCAGAAGATTGTTGGATAACTGCCAGGAATCGTGCGTTGTAAAGACTAACTGCGCATGATTCGGGTTGGTCTCCGGATTCAGAAACATAATCAAAAATCCCCGAACAAGCAGTGGATGCAGCCGTGCGCTTAACTCATCAACAAAGAGAACACTTCCCGTATTTAACGTATCCTGCAAAACCGGATAAAGCGCAAACATTTTCAATGTACCGTCAGACTCATCCTGCAGAGGAATAGATACTGTTTCATCTGAACCTGCCACATGATGGACTGCATCTATTCTTACGCGCTCCGCATCTTCATCATCACCTTTAATGACTTCAACATTAAAACCGATAATGGATGGATCAAAAGCGGCAAAATACTCTATCACTTTCTTTTGAACAGCTTTGTCGTCTGCAAATCCTTCCGGAATCAATGATGAAAGGAATGCATTTTCAAATGGATTTCCGAAATTGGCAAAGTTAACATTATAAAACCAGTCTCTAATCATTTTGAGTCTGGAAATCCGCTGTTTGGCGCCGAGTGAAACAATGAGTGTCTCATCATAAAGAGATACTTTTATAATGTCCTGCATCTTTCCCGGCAAACCGGATAAATCAAGTTCATTTCCATTTCGGTAAAATATGGATTTGTATTCTCTTGCCGTTTTCGCTTTGGAATTAAGCCATTCTTCTGCCACTCCGTTTTGATTCAGCGTAAAGCCATAATTATATGACTTATAATTATTTTCCTCAGAAATTATAAAATAGACTTCAAAAGAAGACTCAGCATCTTTGCCTGCGGTATCAAATAGAAACGGAGTAAGTCTGGGTTTTCTCGTTTTTGATTTTTTATCGTCGATTTCTCCGCCATAGGCAAAAGACTCTATTACATAAGTGGTCATATAGCGAAACGCTTCGATTACATTGGACTTCCCGCTTGCATTTGCGCCAAATATGGCAGCTGTTGGCAAAATCTTTTCTGCGCCTGCCTGAATGACCCGGCTGGAGTATTCCGTAATTTTGGTCGCAGAGAGATCAAGAATCGTATCATCCTTAAATGATTTGAAATTTTTAAATCTGAATTGAATGAGCATAGTCTATCCCTCCTGCTCTTATTATATGCATTTTTTTCAAAAAATCAACATCTATTTGAGAGAAAGTCTCAAATAGATGTTGTTCACATATATATTCAGATTCCCGGATCCTCTATCAGATCCTCCCCGTCCGCCGCGGAGGTCGCCAGATGATCGCATCTCTCATTCTCCTCATGCCCGTCGTGGCCCTTCACCCAGTGAAAGGTCACGCGATGGGGCTGCTTCGCCTTCAGGAGCCGTTTCCAGAGATCCACATTTTTCACGGGCTTATCCTTCCCTCGCATCCAGTTCTTTTTCAGCCAGGAATCGATCCAGTGGCTGTTAAAGGCATCCACCAGGTATTTGGAATCTGAATAGAGCTCCACCTCGCAGGGCCGGATCAGCGCTTCCAGTCCCACGATGGCCGCCATCAGCTCCATGCGGTTATTGGTGGTTTTCACATACCCCTGGCTGTATTCCCGCACATGAAGCTTTCCCCGGCTGTCCGTGTAGTGAAGCACGGTCCCGTAACCGCCCGGACCGTTGGGATTCCCTCTGGCGGAACCGTCCGTATAAATCTTTACCAGCATCCTTCTTTTCCTTCCTGCGCAGTATCGCGCTCATTACCAAAACTGCTTTGCAGCTTCTCCCACACTCCCGTACTTTCAAACTCCGCCGCCGCCCGGGACGCTTCCTTCACCAGCTCCGGATCATACCCCAGAATACCCAGAAGCCGGATAGCGTTTCTGGAGGATGCCCTCCCCTTCTTCAGCAGGTAGGGAAACACCACCGTGTCATCCGTCACTTCCTCCTGAAAATGATAATTTTCATAAATATCCTCCAGAATATAGGACAATTCAATATCATGAGTAGCCGCCAGAGGCAGCACCCAGCTTCTGGAAAGCTCCTTCAGAATCCTGGAGGAGGCAGCGATCCGCTCGATGGTATTGGTGCCCCTGAGCACTTCGTCGATCACGCACAGCAGGGGCTCCTCCTTCTCACATTCCTTCAGGATCCGTTTCAGAGAATTAATCTCCACGATAAAATAACTCTCTCCCGACGCCAGATCGTCCCGGAGAGCCATGGAAGTCATCACCTTCAAAAAAGGCGCCCGGTACCGGGAACAGGTGCAGATTCCCAGCGTCTGGGCCAGAATACTGTTCAGCGCCATGTTTTTCAGAAAGGTGGATTTTCCCGAAGCATTGGATCCGGTAATCAGGATCCCTCCCGACGCCTCCACGGAATTGGCCACCGGCTCTCTGATCAGAGGATGATAAAGATCCTCCGCCAGCACGGCCGCCCGTCCCCCGTACCAGGGCAGAAATTCCGGCCTGCATTTCAGAGGAAGAAGTTCCCGGAAAGAGGCGATGGAAATAGCCGCGTCCAGCTCTCCCATATTATCCAGAAGGAGCATCATCTGCTCCGTCCTTTCCTTCACCGCCCGCAGACTGGAGTTATAGGCGAGAATATCCACATGGAACAGCATCCTCACGTAATCCAGCAGCGCCTGGGCGGGATCTCCCATCCCGTCGTTTTTGCTGGTCAGGAGGAACATCCTCCTCCGGACTCCGGCAAAGGCCGCCTTGCCCTCCCGGATTCCCTCCATCTGCCTGCGCACCTGGGGCCAGTCCACCGTTTCCATCCGATCCGCCGCTGAGAGAATCCGCATCAGGCTGGAAAAACAGCTCAGATACATCTCGATCGTCGTCCGCTCTTTCCCGTTCATATACTGAACACAGCTCACAACGCAGCAGACCATGAAAAGCAGGCCTCCCTGAAGGGGATAAAACAGCATGGACACCAGTGCCAGGAGCAGTGCGCCGTCCATCACCAGATGTGGAACAACGGATACCGCCGGCGCATCCTCCAGGGCAAAGAGAACATCCGACAGAGAGCCGAATCTGTTCTTGCCCACCTGAGCCAGATACCACTGCATCTTCTCCCGCTCCTCCTCATGGGAGGCGAAAAAATCCACCAGTTCCTCCCGCTCCCGGAACTCCTCCCCGGAAAACACAGGAATGCGCATCATGGCGTACAGCACATCCTCCCCAGGAGAGGAAAGAGTCTGATTCACCATCATATATACCCTGTCCATGTCCAGATCGTTCCAGGTGATATCGTCTATGACGAAACGCCCTCCCTGCTTTCTCCGGAAATAATGGGAAATTTTTTCCATCTCCCCCGTCTCGTATTCCTTCTCCGGGACATTTCCGTAGGCCCGCCGGACCCTGCGCAGAAACATTTTTTTATTTTTACTCCGTTCCCGCAGAATTCCCAGGGCAAAACATCCCGCCACAAAAACTGCAGTCAGTACCACTGCAAGATAAGGATCCATCCGATCTTCTCCTCCTTCAGATATTCTCCGCTGATCCCGTCCGGGAAACATCCCTGTTTCTCGCCGGCGCGCCCTCCGGGATTTCCTGTCTGCCACCCTGTCCGTTGTTTTCCACCATCATACTGCCTGCGCTCTTTCTTTACAATAGTTTTTCTTTCCATGCTGCGAAAAAAGATGGTCCGGAAAGCGGAGCTGGCCAGACCAACGATGACAGGTTTTTCTTTCCATTCGCGAAAAAAGAGGACCCCCTTCCGGAAGTCCTCCGATTTTCTTCAGTACACCAACGCAGCCAGACAGTACAGACAGTGCCTATACGATCCAGTTGACAAAAAACATATGGTCCTTGTACAGAAAATGATCGACCCTGTCAAAATCCAGATTCATGGAATAGTATGCGCTCTCCATCATGAAATACATAAAATTGAAATCTTTCCTGTCAAATCCCTTCAGCGTTCTGGGGGTTCCCTCCTTCACATATTTGTCAAAGATCTCAAGAGCCGCATCCGCCGCCTTATAGGCCAGCGCCCGGTTCTCATACTGTCCGTTCAGCCGCTTCAGCAAAGTACCGATGGTAACCACCGAATACTGGGCAAAGCTTCTCCCCTGATAGATCACCATCCGCAGGGAGGATGGGAAATCTTTGCTGGGATCGATGGTTCTGTTCAGAACACAGAGGGCTACCGCCTCCATACCGATCAGCCCCTGGTCCCCTGCTTCGGCTTCGCAGAGAGCAGCCAGAAGGTCCCTGTCTGTGGTTTCCCCCGAAAGAATCCCCGGATGTTCCGCAAATTCCTTCATCATATAATAGTACTTTTTATTGACGCTGTCGTATACCTTTACGTTATCGCCGTCCATGGAATAGGTAAGAACGCTCTCCGAAGCCGCCCCGTTCCCGTCAAAGATATAGGTCACGCCGCTGATATTGGCGGACTTATTCACATACATGACGCCGGCTCCGCCGAAATAATACTTCCTGTCGTCCAGGGTGAGCCAGCCCGTATGGGCCTTTCCGTCTTCCGGGCTGAAATAGTAGGTCTTTTTCCCGATGGTGAGAAAACCGTCCTGAAAACGGATGCCGGTGCTTTTATCAAAATAATACCGGTATCCGCCGATCTTCCGGAGTCCGGTAAGCATCACCCCCGTACCCGTATGGAAATACCGGTACTTTTTCCCGGAGGATACCTGCCAGCCGGTGAGCATCCGTCCGCTGACCTTGCTGAAGTACCGCTTCCGGCCCTTGCTGTCCGAAAGCCAGCCTTTGGCCATCACGCCGCTGCCTTTGGTAAAGTAATATTTATAACCGGAGGCATCCTTCATCCAGCCCCGGACCAGAAGACCGTCCGAAGGGCTGAAGTATCTGGTGTTCCCGGCTCCGTCCGTGAGGTATCCGGTCACCATGTAGCCCTGCCCGCTGGTAAAATACCGGATCTTCTGTCCGGACGCATCATACTGCCAGCCCTTCAGCTGTACGCCTGTCTTCATATCGAAATAGTACTTCTTTCCCTCCAGAGTCAGCCAGCCCTTCGCTTTCGTGCCGTCGCTCTGTATGTAATAGGTTTTCCCTTCGATGGTCCGGAAGCCCTCAGCAGCGGCCTCCGCCTTCCCGGCCATAAAAAACACCGCCGGACACAGGAGCAGGATCAGCAGCGCTGCGAACCGGATATTCTTCCCTTTTCTTCCTCTGTAATTCCTGTCTTCTCTCATATCGATCTCTCCATCATGGAATGACGCCTGCGCCAAAAGGCTGCTTTTCCCGGCTGCGGAATTCTGCAGGCTCTGCAGAATTATGTCAAAAAATTTGCAGATATGTTTGTATTATTGCGTTTCGGAAAACACATTTTACAAATTTGTTACGTATTTGTTTTATTATATATGATTCCGTAACAGCTGTCAATAAAATCTTTGCTCCGCACCTGTAACACCCCTTCCCCCCGGTGCATACTATGAACTGTAAACAAAATTTGGAGGATTTAAAGAATGAGTGATTTAGCTGCTACAAACTGTGGATGTGGAAACGATGGATGCGGATGCGACAACAGCCCTGCCGCCGCCGGAGCGTTTGGAAACAGCTCCTGCAGCTGCATCCTCTGGATCATCATCCTTCTCAGCCTCTGCGGCAACAACAACGGCTGCGGCCTGGGCAGCAGCGGCGGATGCGGAGACAGCTGCTGGATTATCCTGATCCTTCTTCTTCTGTGCGGCGGCAGCGGCTGCGGATGCGGATACTGATGCACGGGGATACCGACGAAAAGAAGGGAGTCCTTTCCGGGGCTCCCCGGCCGAAAAAAGCGGCAGAGGTTATCTCCTCTGCCGCCTTTTTTTTCGCGCTCTCCATCCTTCCGGCTCCGCCGTCTCCCGGGGCGGCGCCGCCTGCCTTTTCTTTTCCAGGCAGTCCATATCCAGCTCATAAAACGCGTTCCCATCTATGATCAGTTTCCGTCTGCTCTCGTCCATACCGATGTTTCCTTTCCGAAATTCCGCTGCTTTCTCCCTTTTACCGAAATAAAAGAGATATATTATTATATGAACCGTCCGTCGAAAGGTCTCTCCTTCCCCCGGAAGGAGCCGCTGTGTCGGAACCGGATCCTGCGGCATATTTTAAGATCAGAAAACATAGTATGTGAAAAAAAGGATGGATCCTATGGACCAGGAAAAGATTACCCAGACAGCCCTCGACCAGATGGTGAGCAGCGACAGGAACCAGCTTCTGAAGGCGGCGGTTCCCTACCTTCCTCCCCGCGGCCGCCGGCTGCTGTCTCTCTACGCAAAACTCACGGAGCTTCTCAGCACCGTCTCCATGTTTTCACCGGAAACGCAGGCCATGAGCACCTGCGAGGTCATCGTGGCCAGCCCGGCGGAAATGCTCCGGGACCTCAGGCAGTACTGCGGCGGAGAAAGCCGCAGACAGGTGGATCAGCTGCTGAATATGATGGCTGCGGCGGAAATGATGAACCTCATGGGGGAGCCGCCGGAAAAGGAAGGTGAAAAAGAATGAACGAAGACTGGAAAGACAACCCCGCCCTTCGGGGGATGGACCAGAACAAGCTGGAGATGCTTCAGGCCCTGGCGCAGCAGGGCCAGGGCAAAAGCCCGGCGGAAATGCTGCCCTTCCTCATGAACGCGGCGGCTCAGGGCCGCAGCAGCGGCCTGCACTTCTCCCAGCCCGAGATCTCCGCGGTGCTGGAGGCGCTGAAAGCGGGGAAATCCCCCGAGGAAGCCGCGAAGCTGGACCGCATCGTCAGCCTGATGAAGATGATACGATAATGATTCACCCGCCAAAAGTCCGCTTCTGCCGACCTTTTGACGGGTGAATCGTCCTGCTGCCGTGAAACGGCAGACTATTTATCCTTTTTTGTGATGCCCTCCATCATACAGTCCCTGAGGAGAGCCAGCGCATGGGCCGCCGCCTGCTCCCGGATCCGGGCGCGGCTGCCTGAAAAATGAAATTCCTGGGCCACGATTTTGTCATTGTAGCTGCAGCCCATGAATACAGTGCCTACGGGACATTCCTTCGTCCCCCCGTCCGGGCCGGCCAGACCGGTGACGGAAAGGCTGATGTCCGACTTGGACACGAAGCGGCAACCTCTCGCCATCTCCCTGGCGCACTTCTCCGACACCGCTCCGCAAGTTTTCAGAGTGGACTTCTTCACACCCAGGAATTTCCTCTTCGCCCTGTTGCTGTAGGTGACGAAGCCGTGGGTGAACACCTCCGAAGCCCCGGGAACGTTCACGATCCTGGCGGCGACGGCGCCGCCGGTACAGGATTCCGCCAGGGACAGGGTAAGCTTCTGATCCCGCAGCATATCCACGACGGCCTCCTCCAGGGTCTTTTTTTCATCCGTGGCAAAAATATTCTTGCCGAACCGCTCCTTCAGCTCCCGGACCACAGGCTTGATGAGCTTGCGGCATTCCTTTTCGCTTCCTCCTCTGGCGGTGATCCGCAGATGAACCTCTCCGGTTTTCGCGTAGGGAGCGATGGTGGGATTGGACTGGGCCCGGATGAGATCCCCGATCTCCTCCGCCACCTGACTCTCTCCGATCCCGCAGATCTTCACCATCTGAGAGAGAATGATCTCCGGCTGCTTTTTGCGGAGCCAGGGAAAAACCTCGTCCTTAAACAGGGGGATCATCTCGCCGGGAGGCCCGGGGAGAAGCACTGCCGTCTTCCCCTTCTTCTCCAGGATCAGGCCGGGAGCCGTCCCATTGGGATTATCCAAAACGAGAGCGCCTTTGGGAACCAGCGCCTGTTTGTAATTATTTTTAGTGATCCTCCGCTGGGCATTGTTGCCCTTGTACTGCTTCATGCGCTTCTCCAGAAGTTCCCTGGTATGGGGATCCTCCTCCAGGGGAAGCCCCAGAAGCTTCGCGGCCACCTCCTTGGTGATATCGTCCTCGGTGGGCCCGAGACCGCCTGTGAGGATCACCACATCCGAGCGCTCCAGGGCAGTCTCCAGAACGGCGGCAAGGCGTTCCTCGTTATCCCCCACCACTGTCTGATAATACAGGGACAGCCCCAGCAGGGCGCACTGCTCCGCCAGATACGCGCTGTTTGTGTTTACAATGTTTCCCAGTAAAATCTCCGTTCCCACGGAGATCAGTTCTGCAACCATCTGTTCTCCTTTCCGGCATCCGTATGCGCGGTTTACTCCTGCATGGACAGTACCTTTTTATTCTGCATGATATAGGTCAAAAGGGAGACCACCGTCAGGGCCACGGAAAGCCATACGAAAATCTGTTCCAGAATATCAAAAACGCCTCCGAAATCCAGGATCAGCAGAAGGATCATGATCATCTGGGACACCGTTTTGAATTTTCCCCAGTAATTGGCGGCGATCACCACCCCGTTCTCCGCCGCGATCAGGCGGAAGCCGCTGATAATGAATTCTCTGGCAATGATCACGATCACCACCCAGGCGGGAAGCCTGCCCAGTTCGATCATGCAGATCAGAGCGGTGCAGACCAGCAGCTTGTCCGCCAGAGGATCCATGAATTTTCCAAAATTGGTCACCAGGTGATGCTTCCTCGCCAGATACCCGTCCAGCCAGTCCGTAGCGCTGGCCCCGGCAAAAATGAGAAAGCAGATATAACGGTTGGCTCCGGCTCCCCAGCCGGTCAGCATGAAAACCGCCATAAAAGGCACCAGGATCATTCTTCCTACCGTAAGTTTATTCGGTGTATTCATCGCACAATTCCCCTATCAGATCATACTCCAGAGCGCCGGTCACCCGCACTCTGACAAAATCTCCCGTCATCAGCAGCTCGCCGGTCTGGACGAACAGATATCCGTCCACCCCGGGCGCGTCCCCGTAGGTCCGCCCCACATAGGCGTTTTCCCCGGACACCTTTCCCTCGATCAGCACCAGAAGCTCCTGTCCGGCGCGCTCCTCTCCCTTTTCCAGGGAGATCTCCTGCTGAAGCGTCATCAGCTCGTCCCTGCGCTCCTCCTTGATCTCCTGAGGGATCTGATCCTCCATGGCCTCCGCCGGCGTGCCCTCCTCCGGTGAATAAGTGAAGACCCCCAGACGGTCAAATTCCATTTCGTCCACAAACTCCAGGAGTTCCTGATGGTCCTCCTGGGTTTCCCCGGGAAATCCGGTGATCAGGGTCGTCCGGAGCACAATATCCGGAATCTCCCTGCGCAGCCGTTTCACTATCTCTTCCAGTTCCTTCTTCGTGGTTCTCCGTCCCATCCTTTTCAGGATCCGGTCGCTGGCATGCTGGATAGGCAGATCCAGATAATGGCAGATTTTCTTTTCCCGCTTCATCACCTGGATCAGATCGTCGTAGATTTCCTCCGGGTAGCAGTACAGCAGGCGGATCCACCGGATCCCCCGAATTCCGCACAGCTTCTCCAGAAGAACATGAAGCATCTTTTTTCCGTAAAGGTCCGTTCCGTAGACAGTGGTCTCCTGGGCCACCAGGATCAGCTCCTTCACGCCCTGCTCCGCCATATTCGCAGCCTGGGCGATGAGCCTGTCCATGTCCACGCTGCGGTAGCGTCCCCGGAGGCTGGGAATGATGCAGTAGGTGCAGTGCTTGTCGCAGCCCTCCGCGATTTTCAGATAACCGTAATGCCCTCCCGTGGTGAGCACTCTTCCGGCGCTTCCCCCCGGCAGATAGGAAAGGTCCTTATACTCCTGGAACCGTCTTCCGGCGTCCGCCTCCTGCACCGCCTTCGCGATCTCCTCGTAGGACATGGTCCCCAGAACGGCGTCCACCTCGGGAATCTCCTCCATGATCTCCTGCTGATACCTCTGGGCCATACAGCCGGTGACGATCAGGATCCGGATATCCCCCGCCTTCTTCATCTCCGCGAACTCCAGGATCGTATTCACGCTCTCCTCTTTGGCGTCATTGATAAAGCAGCAGGTATTGATCACCACCGCGTCCGCCTGCTTTTCATCCTCCGCGATCTCATACCCCTGCGCCGTGAGCAGTCCCAGCATTTCCTCGGAATCCGCCAGATTTTTGTCACAGCCCAGAGAAACAAAAAATATGTTCATAATGTCAGACTCTCCGCATTCTGTTTATGGGAAAAGGCTGCCGCCGCAGCCTTTTTCCTATACTTCCTCGCTTATGGTAATCTCGGCGTTCTCCTCCCGAGAAGACTCCTGTTCTTTTTCCTCCTCATGAGTATCCGCCACGATCTTTACCTGACCCTTATAAAATTCCTCGATGGCCACGGAAAGGGGCTTTTTGCCGGCGGCTCCGGGCACCAGGGGCTCGCTTCCCGCGATGATCTGGCGGGCCCGCTTGCTGGTGGCCAGCACCAGGGAATAGCGGCTGTTGAGCATGATGGTGTTGTCGTCCTCCTCGCTGTTGGCGTTGATGGCCTGAATCAGTTCCGAATAAGATGGATGGATCATATGAATTTCTTCCTTTCTATCATTGTATCATTCTATAATGAATTTACACGCCGGCTCAGAGCTCCGGCGTCCTCCATGAGGGCCTTCACCTGAGCGGTGTTCCTTACTGTTCTCGCGTGCTCGCTGCAGATAATGTGGTGAAGCTCCTCCACGCATTCCTCCAGATCGTCGTTGATCAGAAGGTAATCGTAGGCGTCCATGCCCTCCGCCTCCTCGCCGGCCCTGCGCAGTCTGGAAAGAATCTGCTCCGGCGTCTCGGTGCCTCTGCCCCGGATGCGCCTTTCCAGCTCCTCCATGGAGGGGGGCGCCACGAAGATGAGGAGCGTCTCCGGAATCCGTTTTTTGATCTTCATGGCTCCCTGGATCTCGATCTCCAGAATCACATCCCTTCCCCGGGAAAGCATGCTTTCCACGTAGGCTCCGGGCGTTCCGTAATAATTGTCCACGTACCGGGCATATTCCAGGAGGGCGTCCTCCGCGATGAGGCGTTCAAACTCCTCCCTGGTGCGGAAGAAATACTCCCTTCCCTCCTTCTCCCCTTCTCTGGGCGAACGGGTTGTAACAGAAACAGAAAGCGCGTACTGCTGATATTTCTCCAGAAGTCTTTTCATGACGGTTCCCTTGCCGGCTCCGGAAAATCCGGATACCACTGTCAGAATCCCCTGCTTATTCATGCCCTTCACCTTTGTCCTCCGATTCGATGATTTCTCCAAACCGCCTGGCGATCGTGTCCGGCTGCAGTGCGGACAGAATGAGATAATCGTCCGAGGTCACGATCACCGCCTTGGTCTTTCTTCCCTGGGTGGCGTCCACAAGGGCGCGGGTTCCCTTGACCCCCTGCACCATTCTCTTGATGGGCGCCCCGTCCGGACTTACCACTGCTACAATCTTCTGGGAATTTACCATATTCCCGAATCCAATATTGATCAGTCTGGCCACAAACATTCCCCTTTTTCAGTTTTTCAGTATTTCAGAATTACAGAATTTCTTTATTCGATGTTCTGGATCTGTTCCCGGATCTTCTCGATCTCCGTTTTCAGGTCGATGGCGATGTTGGAAACCTCCAGATCATTGGATTTGGAAAGGATGGTGTTGGCCTCCCGGTTCATCTCCTGGGCCATAAAGTCCATCTTCCTTCCCACTCCCTGGCTTTCCTCCAGGATTTTTTTCATTCCCTGAATATGGCTGCGCAGGCGCACAGTTTCTTCGTCGTTGCAGATTTTGTCGGAAAAGAGGACCACCTCCGCGGCGATCCGCCCTTCGTCGATCTGGGAATCCTCCAGGAGTTCCTTTACCTTCTGTTCCAGTTTTTCCCTGTAGGCGGCTATCACCTCGGGGGAGCGCTTCTCCACCCGGGCCACCTTCTCATCCAGGCCCTTCAGCTTTTCCAGAAGGTCCTCCTTCAGGTGTTCTCCCTCCCGGATCCGGGTCTCCACGAATTTTCCGCAGGCCTCCCGGAGGGGTTCCTCCAGGTATCCCCACAGTTTTTCTTCGTCCATGGACTGCTCTTCCATGGTGAGCACCTCGGGATATCGGGACAGGGTGGATGCGCGCACGTCGAATTCCAGGCCGAATTCGTCGCTGATCTGTTTCAGGTAGGCGAGATATTCTCCGGCAAGCTCCCGGTTGTACTTTAATGCTCCCGTGTTCAGGGTGTAGTCCTCCCAGGTGATATAGACGTCCACCTTGCCCCGCTGCATGTAAGTCTTCAGGAGATTGCGTACGGCTCCCTCCAGGAAGCTTAATTTCTTCGGCATCTTGATGCTCAGATCCAGATACCGGTGGTTGACGGATTTCAGTTCCACAGTGATTCTCCGCTCGCTGGTCACCATCTCGGCACGGCCGAAGCCTGTCATACTTTTTATCATAATCGTCTCTTTCTGTGATTTGATTTGTTTTCATGGTACACAGACTCATTATAGTCAATTCTAAAACCCTAGTCAAACTCTTTTTTTGCTGTTATAATTGGGGGGATTGGATGGGGGAGTTTCCGTGCAGGGAGGGAAATTTGGGCAGACGGAAAATTTTGGCGGACGGGAAATTTGGGCAAACGTACGCCAGGGAGGCGGCCCTGTCTGTCATGCAGACGCCGCAACGCTCCGCCGAACTAACCGCTAACTCCGACTAAGACGCTCAGGAAGAGCCTTCGCGCCTAAGTCTCCATAAGCGGTGGATTTCGTCTCCGCTAAAACCGCGCCTGAACTGTCTGCCTGACAGACAGGGCCGCCTCCCCGGCTGTTTACTGCCCCCGGCAGAATGATACCTCAGGCTTTTCTGCGGCTCTCTGCCACTGAACGGCCGGATGTCCACCGATTTTCCCGCAGAATGCTGCCTCAGGCTTTTCTGCAGCTCTCCGCCACTGAACAGCCGGATATTACTGCCCGGGAATCTTCAAAAATTTTATACTATGTTATTACAGATTGTGAATAAAGTTGGAAATAGAAAAAGCTGAAATATAAAATAAGGAGAATTGATATGGCATTTGACGGAATTACCATAAAAGCTGTCGTCGCGGAATGTAATGAGCGGCTCAATGGGGGGCGTTTTCATAAGATCGCTCAGCCGGAAAGTGATGAACTGCTTATTACCGCGAAGAGTCCTCAGGGTCAGTACCGCCTGCTGCTTTCAGCCAGCGCTTCCCTGCCCCTGATCTATTTTACGGATAAAAACAAGCCCAGTCCTCTTACTGCGCCCAATTTCTGCATGCTGCTGCGCAAGCATGTGGGCACGGCCCGCATTGCTTCTATCCGCCAGCCGGGGCTGGAACGCGCGGTGGAGTTTGAGCTGGAGCATTTGAACGAGATGGGCGATCCCTGTAAAAAAATCCTCATTATTGAGCTCATGGGCAAACACAGCAATCTGATCTTCTGTGACGAAAATCGTATGATTCTGGACAGTATCAAGCATGTGTCCTCTCATATGAGCTCTGTGAGGGAGGTGCTGCCCGGGCGGCAGTATTTTCTTCCTCAGACTCAGGAGAAGCTGGATCCTCTCACGGTTACGGAGGAGGAGTTCCGGGAGGCGGTGTGCCGGAAGCCCTGCAATATTTCCAAAGCGCTTTATTCTGCTCTCACCGGCCTGAGTCCGGTGATGGCGGAGGAAATCTGTTTCCGCGCCTCCATAGACGGGGGCGACGCGGCTCAGTCTCTGGACGCTCCTTCGGCCACTCATCTGTATCATACCTTCCGCAGGATCATGGATCAGGTAGAGGAGGGGGATTTTACGCCCAATATTATTTATCGGGAGGGGGTTCCCGTGGAGTACGGGGTTCTTCCCCTCACGCAGTATGGAAGCGAATATACGGCGGAACGGTTTGACAGCGTTTCCGCTATGCTGGAGGCTTACTACGCCTCGAAAAATACCGTCACACGCATCCGTCAGAAATCCTCCGACCTGCGGAGGGTGGTTCAGACCGCTCTGGACCGAAACCGGAAGAAATTCCTGCTTCAGGAAAAGCAGATGAAGGATACCGAAAAGAAGGATAAATACCGGGTATACGGAGAGCTTATCAATACCTACGGCTATGGTCTGGAGGAGGGGTGCCGCTCCTTCCGGGCGCTTAACTATTATACCGGGGAGGAGATCGAGATTCCTCTGGATCCCGTTCTTACGCCGGGGGAAAACGCGAAAAAATATTTTGACCGCTATGGAAAGCTGAAGCGGACGGAGGAGGCTCTCACCCAGCAGCTTGCGGAGACGGAAAGCGAGATCGCCCACCTGGAATCCATCTCCAACGCTCTGGATATCGCTCTCTCGGAGAGCGATCTGTCCCAGATCCGGGACGAGCTGGTGCAGTACGGCTATATCAAAAAGCATGCCGGGGATAAAAAGGGACGGAAAATGCAGGCCAAATCCAGGCCCTTCCATTACATATCCAGCGACGGCTACGACATCTATGTGGGAAAAAATAATTATCAGAACGATGAGCTCACCTTCAAACTGGCCACTGGCAATGACTGGTGGTTCCACGCCAAGAAAATGGCGGGCTCCCACGTGGTGGTGAAGACGAAGGACGGGGAAATTCCGGACCGGACCTTCGAGGAGGCCGGCAGACTGGCCGCCTACTATTCCAAAGGGCGCTCCGCTCCCAAGGTGGAGATCGACTATATCCAGAAAAAGCACGTAAAAAAACCCGGCGGAGCAAAACCGGGCTTCGTGGTATACTATACCAATTTTTCTCTTATGGCTTCCCCGGAAATCGGAGATATCCGGGAAACGGAATCCTGATAATTGGAAAATGGGAACGCTTTCACGGCAGCAGCCTGAACATTCTCCAGTAATCGGCGGTTCACCGCAGCATTTCCCGTAGAACAAGAAACGTCCGCAGATCCTTGTTTGTATACAGTGTCAAAAAAACCGATGCCCCTGGGTCTTAGGGTGCTTCCGCCCCTCTCCCACAGTATACAAAAAAACGCTCTGCGGACCATTCCATGCTGTCCGTCATTCCATATACCCGGGAAATCCTCTTCCTGAGAAGATTTCCCGGATGGTCTGTTCCGTTACAGTTCTGATATCTGAACTGCCCTCTGCCTCAATGGCAGAGGATTTTCAGTTCTGCATTTCCGTAAGAAATCTCTTAACTCTTAAAGCTCGTCCCTTATGGCTCGTCCGAAAACCTGAACAGTCGTCGACGCCCGCAGGAGGCAAACGTCCTTGTGGCGTTTGAATTCTGTCCGAAAACCTGAACAGTCGTCAGCCCCCGCAGAAGGCAAACGTCCTTGTGGCGTCTGAGTGCTGTCCGAAAACCTGATCAGTCGTCAGCGCCCTCCAGGTTCGCGGCTCTGGCCTCGATCTCCTTGGCCTGAATGTCGCTGGGAGCCTGCTCATAGCGGGCAAACTCATAGGAGAAATCGCCGCTGCCGCCGGTCATGGAGCGCAGATCGGTGGAGTATCCGTAGATCTCCAGCATGGGAACGTCTGCCTCGATGATGGTATTGCCCTGATGATCGGGATTCATGCCCAGCACGCGTCCGCGGCGCTTGTTCAGGTCGCCCATGGCGTCGCCGGTATATTTATCCGGAACGGTAACCTTCATGGAAACGATGGGCTCCAGAAGTACGGGGGACGCATCCATAAAGCCTTTCTTGAAGGCAAGGATGGTGGCCATCTTGAAGGCCATTTCCGAAGAGTCTACCGGGTGGAAGGATCCGTCATAGAGGGTGGCCTTCACGCCTACTACGGGGTAAGCGGCCAGCGGGCCCTTCTGTACGCATTCCTGAAGACCTTTTTCCACTGCCGGGAAATAGTTCTTGGGAACGGCGCCGCCCACGACTACCTGCTCGAATACGTAGCTCTCGTCCAGATTTCCGGAGGGCTCGAAGCGCATCTTCACGTGACCGTACTGGCCGTGTCCGCCGGACTGCTTCTTATGCTTGCCTTCCACGTCGGAGTTCTTCCGGATGGTCTCACGGAAGGGTACTCTGGGTTTGGAAAGCTCTACGTCTACTTTATAACGCTCTTTCAGTTTATTGATCACAATGTCCAGATGCTGGTCGCCCATGCCGTAGAGCAGGGTCTGACGGTTCGCGGAATCGTTCACCGTGCGGAGCGTCTGATCCTCGCTCATCATTCTTGCCAGAGCCTGGGAGATCTTATCCTCATCGCCCTTCTTCACTGCCTTATATCTCTTATAGGTATAAGGAACGGAGATACTGGCCTTCGGATACTGAATGGGCATGGCCTTGGTAGCAAGACTGTCGCCGGTCTGTACGCTGTTCAGCTTGGCAATGGCGCCGATGTCGCCTGCATGAAGCTCGGCAACCTCGGAGGGTCTGGAGCCTTCCAGCACATACAGCTTGTTCAGACGTTCCTCTTCGCCCTTCTCCACATTGTACAGGGTGTCGTCGGACTTGATCACGCCGGAGCACACCTTGATGAGCGAATATTTTCCAAGGAAGGGATCCACGATGGTCTTCCACACATATGCGGATTTCGCCTTGGAAAAATCATAATTCGCCTGGAAGATCTCGCTGGTCTTCTGCGCGATTCCGTTGCAGGGACGTTTGTCCGGGCTGGGGAAGTACTCGCAGATATCATCCAGGAGATTGGATACGCCCCGGAGATTTACCGGAGATCCCATACAAACGGGAACCACGCTGGCATCCTGTACGTTCACGGCCAGAGCTGCGGAAACCTCCTCCACGGAGAACTCGTCTCCCTCGAAGTAGCGGTCCATAAACTCCTCGCTGGTCTCTGCCACGGATTCCATCAGGATGTCATGATATTTCTCAAGATATTCATCCAGATAAGCCGGGATATCGCAGGGCTCCTTCTTGCCCTTGTCGACGTACTTCCTGCCTGCCTGCTTCACCACGTTTACATAGCCCACGAATTTTCCGTCCTCACGGATGGGGAAATGGATGGGAGCGATCTTCTTGCCGTAGAGCTCTGTCAGCTCCTCCACTACCTTGCGGTAGCTGACATCGTCCAGATCCATATCCGTCACGAAGATCATGCGCGGAAGTTTATATTTCTCACACATATTCCATGCCTTCTGTGTGCCTACCTGAACACCAGCTTTACCGGAAACAACGATAATCGCCGCATCAGCTGCACTAACAGCCTCTTCTACTTCACCTACGAAATCGAAATATCCGGGAGTGTCAAGGACATTCACTTTTACTTTATTCCACTGTACCGGAATTAAAGTAGTGGAAATGGAAAAGTGTCTCTTGATTTCTTCTTTGTCATAATCGCTGACCGTGTTTCCGTCTTCCACTCTGCCCAGACGGCTGGTCATGCCCGACAGATATGCCATCGCCTCTGCCAGTGTCGTCTTGCCGGCGCCGCCGTGACCCAAAAGGACTACGTTTCTGATTCGGTCAGTTCTAAAAACGTCCATATGTAATACCTCCCTGTTTGTCTTGTATGTTGATATTTTACTAAAATTTCAAAGGGGTTTCAAGTATTTTATATAAACTTGCCAGTCTTTTTTCAAAAAAAAATTTTCCGGAACAGAATTATCATGGTTTTGCGGGAGAAATTGACATTTTTCAAAGTATCTCTTACAATATAGAAGGATTTTCGTCCCGGGCGCCCGAAGCGCCGGGATGTTTTACCCTATCATAAGCCGAAAGGACAGACTTTCCATGAAAACTATCGCATTTATCGGACTCGGCCTCATCGGCGGTTCCATCGCCAGGGCCGTGCGCAAATATCATCCGGATTATCATATTCTGGCCTACGCCGCCCACAGGGAAACCCTGGCGGAGGCTCTGAGCGCCAACGTGATCGACGCCGTCTGCGAAGCCAGGGACGAACGCTACGGAAGCTGCGACTACATTTTTCTCTGCGCCCCCGTGGAATATAACCTCCGGTATCTGGAATATCTGAAGGACGTGATCAGCCCTCACTGCATCATCACCGACGTGGGCAGCGTGAAGAGCGTCATTCAGAAAAAGGTGGAGGAGCTTCACCTGGAATCCCGCTTCATCGGCGGACACCCCATGGCCGGCTCGGAGAAATCCGGTTTTTCCAATTCCAGCGACCGGCTTATCGAGAACGCCTACTACCTCATCACTCCGGGAGGGGAGAATCCCATGGAGGAGCTGGCGGAATTTTCGGAGTTCATTTCCTCCCTGGGAGCCCTTCCCATGATCATGTCCCCACAGGAGCACGATTTTGCCGCCGCGGGAGTGAGCCATCTGCCTCACATCATCGCCTCCGCCCTGGTAAATCTGGTGAGGGAGCTGGACAACGAGGAGGAATTTATGAAGACCATCGCCGCGGGAGGCTTCCGGGACATCACCAGGATCGCTTCCTCCTCACCGGTGATGTGGCAGCAGATCTGTCTGGAGAACGGCGGAAACATCTCCGCTGTTCTGGACGAATACATCCGGATGCTGGTTCAGATCCGGTGCTCTGTGGATAACCGGGAGGCGGATCAGCTTTATCAGATGTTCGCCGATTCCAGGGACTACCGCGACTCCATCGACGCCACCGTCAGCGGATCCATCCGCAAAGCCTACGTGATCTACATCGACATCGCGGACGAGGCGGGAGGCATCGCCACCATCGCCACCATCCTGGCCATGGACAACATCAATATCAAGAACATCGGCATCATCCACAACCGTGAGTTTGAACAGGGCGTTCTGAAAATCGAATTCTACGAGGAGGACGCCCGGGCCCGCGGCATCGCTCTGTTAAGGAAGCGGAACTATACGGTCTATGAGCGCTGATCGGCTCCGGGACCTTTCACTGTTACAAAAATAAAGCTGAAAAGCAGGTATTTGCCATGATCATAAAAAAACAGACAGCGCTTCGGGGAGAGCTTTCCATCCCCGGGGACAAATCCATCTCCCACAGGGCGGTCATGTTCGGCTCCCTGGCCCGGGGAACCACCCGCATCTCCCGCTTTCTGGAGGGCGCGGACTGCCTTTCCACCATCTCCTGTTTTCAGAAGATGGGAATCTCCATCGAAAGAAGCGACCGGGAAATCCTGGTTCACGGAAAAGGCCTCCATGGCCTTGCCGCCCCGGCGGACTGCCTGGACGTGGGAAACAGCGGAACCACCACCCGGCTGATCTCCGGCATTCTGGCAGGACAGAACTTTGTATCGGAATTAAACGGGGACGCCTCCATCCAGTCCAGACCCATGAAACGGATCATCACGCCCCTCACCGCCATGGGAGCGGATATCGTAAGCCTGAAGGGCAACGGCTGCGCCCCTCTGCGCATTGCCGGCAGACCTCTTCACGCCATTCATTATAATTCCCCGGTGGCCTCTGCCCAGGTGAAATCCTGCGTGCTCCTGGCAGGACTTTACGCGGACGGAATCACCAGCGTCACCGAGCCTGTTCTCTCCAGGAACCATACGGAGCTGATGCTGAATTATTTCGGCGCTCAGGTGGAATCTTCGGGCACTACCGCCTCCATCCATCCCGAACCTCTTCTGGAAGGGCGGGACATTCAGGTTCCGGGGGACATCTCCTCCGCAGCCTATTTCCTGGGAGCGGGCATCCTCACCCCCGGCAGTGAAATTCTGCTGAAAAACGTGGGGATCAATCCCACCAGGGACGGCATCCTCCGGGTTCTGAAGGACATGGGCGCGGATATCACTCTCATGAACGAAAAGCATGACGGAGAGCCGGTGGCAGATCTGCTGGTCCGCTCCGGAGCCCTTCACGGCACGGAGATCGGAGGGGAAATCATTCCCGCGCTGATCGATGAGCTCCCCATGCTGGCAGTGATCGCCGCTTTCGCGGAAGGAACCACCGTGATCCGGGACGCGGCGGAGCTTCGGGTAAAGGAATCCGACCGGATCGAAGTGATGGTGGAGAATTTAAAGAAAATGGGCGCGGATATCGAGGGTACCCCCGACGGCATGGTGATCCGGGGCGGCAGGCCCCTTCACGGAGCGGTGATCGATCCCCGTCTGGACCACAGAGCAGCCATGTCCTTCGCGGTGGCCGGAACCGTCTGCGACGGAGACCTGGATATCCGGGACGCAGAATGCGTAACCATCTCCTATCCGGACTTCTATAAGGATCTGTATCGGCTGGGAAGCCGCTGAGAATTTAAGGAATCCCGTCATAGTACATTAAACCGTACCCTGACGGGATTTTATTTCCACCTTCAGATATTCGTCCGCCTCCGCAGCGTCCTTCAGCACCTTTTCCATCCGTCTGAAATAATTCAGCATTCTCCCGTCCTCCACCCCGGAGAAATCCAGGATGATCTTCGTATCCTCGCAGAGCTCTGTCAGCACATCATAAAGAGCGTCCAGATTTTTGCCGTAATAAGAGGGCAGGTTCAGTTCCTTTGCCAGGAATTCATGAATCTCCCTCACATTCTCAAATTCGGAACCGGTCATAAAAACTTCCGTCATATATTTCACCCCTTCTGTCAAAAACTGCTGCTTTTATTTGAATAAATTTCTATTTGCCGGAAAAACTACTGTACAATTCCAGTCCATTTTATGTATAATAGATACGGAACTTTATACAAGTATATCATTGCCGCAGAAATTTGACCAGAGAGGAGAAAACTGATTATGAAAATTCTGTTTTACGGCACCAAAAACTATGACGAGCGTTTCTTTTCCAGAATCCTTCCGGATTTTCCGGGAATCGAAATGAAATTTATCGAGGCTAATATTTATGAGGAAACGGCTTCCCTTGCCAGAGGCTATGAAGCGATCTGCGCTTTCGTAAACGCGGATTTGAGCGCCCCGGTGGTCAGAGCCCTCGGTCGCGAAGGGGTGAAGCTGATCCTCCTGCGCTGCGCCGGATACAATAATGTGGACCTTGCCGCCGCCAGAGACTGCGGAATTTCCGTTCTCCGCGTGCCGGGCTATTCCCCGGAAGCCGTTGCGGAGCACGCCATGGCTCTGGTACTCACCGCCAACCGCCATACCCACAAGGCTTATATCAAATGCCGGGAAAACAACTTTGCCCTCAACGGTCTCATGGGCATCAATCTCTACCGAAAGACGGCGGGGATCGTGGGCACCGGAAAAATCGGCCAGGCCATGGCCAGAATCTGCCGGGGATTCGGCATGAAGGTGATCGCCTACGACCTTTATCCCTGCAAAGACCTGGATTTCGTCACCTACGTATCCCTGGACGAGCTGCTCCGGGAGAGCGATCTGATCAGCCTGCACTGCCCCCTCACCGAGGAGACCCGGCACATGATCAATGAGGAATCCATCGGAAAAATGAAGGACGGCGTGATTCTGGTCAACACCTCCAGAGGCGGCCTCATTAAGACGGAAGACCTTATCGCCGGTATCCGGGATCATAAATTCTTCGCCGTGGGACTGGACGTGTACGAGGAGGAGACGGATTTTGTATATGAAGATATGTCGGAACGTATCCTCCAAAGCTCCACCATCCAGAGACTGCTCTCCTTCCCCAACGTGACCATGACCTCCCATCAGGGCTTTTTCACGGAGGAAGCACTGTCCAATATCGCGGAAACCACTCTGGAAAACGCAGCGGATTTTATGAACGGAAAACCGCTGAAAAATCAGGTGACCGCCTGAAATCATCCCCGTGATAAAATACACGGGATTAAGGTTTTTCGAAAATCCGAAAATTTAAGACTTGCATTTTGGAGGAAGTGTGTTATACTAGAGTCATGGGGCATTAGCGCAGCTGGGAGCGCGCCACACTGGCAGTGTGGAGGCCGTGGGTTCGAGTCCCATATGCTCCATGACTCTGGAAGATCCGAACACAGGCGGTTGTCAGTGTTCGGATTTTTTATGTTCTGCTCTTCATAAAGAGGGGCTGTTGGAAAATGCTGACGGGACACACGATATGGAGAATTTCAAGGAGAATTCATCCATATCATATGCCGTCACGCAACTGTCCGACAGCCCCTCCTGTTCTACAATACAGAAAAAAGCCGCCGGGAAGGGAAGCCTTTTCCTTCCCTTCCCGGCGGCGTCCTGAAAACGTCCGCCGCAGCTGTCTTAATACAGCTGCTCAAAGGTCTCATAGTGGTCTCCCGTATAAAAGATCAGCCCGTCATTGGAATAAATGATGCGCTTGTCATTCCGGTAACCGCCTTCGTAATCAATATCGCATTCTTTATAGGTACGCCCCTCTTCCTCCGGAAGCATTCCCTCATAATTTCCGAACCTGTCTCCCCCGATGCTCATGCCCGGGGCCACCTCATCCAGATTTCCCTCACTGCTCTTCCAGCCCAGCTTCTGCGCCTCGCTCTTGGTAATGTAATTGGAAGGAAGATCCCCGTAAGTGTGAATATACACCGCTACTTCCTCTTTGCTGGTATAGGAGCCGTCCGCCTCCACCCGGATGCCTCCTGAGGAGGTTCCTTCCTGGCCGGATTCCCCGTCCCCGTCCTCCAGTCCGGAATTTCCCGCTTCATCCAGCTCCTCCTCGTCCAGAGGAACCATCTCGTCGTCCTCCAGCGACGCATCCCCTGTGGGATTTTCCAGCAGTTCCAGCTCATCCTCATCCAGGGGAAACAGCTCATCCTCAAAGGCGGCCGCAATCTGTTCCTCAGTGAGGACTTCCTCCTCCATGTCCTCCAGAATCGCCGCCTCCGTGTCCGGCTCCGCCTCCTGCTTCTGCCCGGACGTTCCGCAGGCGGCAAAGGTTCCCGCGAACAGCAGAAGAACCGCCAGCAGGAATATTTTCACATAACCTTTCGATCCTCCCGGATTTTTTTTCTTATGGCTCATCATATCTCATCAGCTCCTTTTCTGTTTTCAGTGTCCGCCGCAAAAGGCTCCATAACGCTCCCGGAGGAGGGAAATCTCCCTCGTCCATCCCGCGTCATCGTTGGGAGTTTCCAGAATAAAGGGCAGCCCCTGAAGAAGCGGATGACAGATCACCCCGGTCAAAGCCTCCAGGCCGATCCTCCCCTCTCCGATCTTCGCGTGGCGGTCCTTATGACTGCCCAATCCGTTCATGCTGTCATTCAGATGAACGGCTTTCAGCTTCTCCAGGCCGATCACCCGGCCGAACTCCTCCAGCACGCCGTCCAGATTCTCCGCGATATCATATCCTCCGTCCCACACATGGCAGGTATCCAGACATATTCCCACCTTATCTTGTCTCTTCACAAGATCCAGAATCCCTCTCAGCTCCTGAAAGGTTCCTCCCACCTCGGAGCCCTTGCCGGACATGGTCTCCAGAAGGACGGTGGTCGTCTGCTCCTCAGTGAGAACCTCGTTGAGGATTTCCCCGATTTTCATGATTCCCGCAGCACTGCCCTGCCCCACATGACTCCCCGGATGAAAATTATAATAGTTTCCCGGAATCAGTTCCATCCTCCGCAGATCATCCTCCATGATCTCCCTGGCAAACTCCCTGAGGGATTCTTTGGCCGCGCAGGCATTCAGCGTATAGGGCGCATGGGCCACGATTCTGCCGAAATGGTGCTCATCGGCCAGCTTCCGGTATTCTTCCACATCCCGGGGATCGATTTCCTTGGCGCGTCCTCCTCTGGGATTTCTGGTGAAAAAAGCAAAGGTACTGCCCCCGTTGGCGATCATCTGTTTCGCCATGGCGGCGTACCCCTTCGAGGAGGTGGTGTGATTTCCTATGTACAGCGTCTGATCCTTATTATACAGCATAATTCCGCCTTTCTTCTGTAATCGTCGTTTTCCGGATAAAAACATGCCGGACAGGATTTTTCCGTTCTTCTCCTGCCGCATACCCATTATAGCAAAAACGCCCCGGGCTGAAAAGAAATACCTGTTGACGGGAAAACGAAATTTTTTTATACTGACCTTACAACTCGAAATTCGTGAGAAACATAAGATAAGGAGCATTTTATCATGCCAGCTTCCTCCAACAGACCTTCTTCCCGCCGGAAACCAGGCGAATCCTCCCGCCGGAGGGCCTCCCGGGCATCCGCTCCCAGGCGCGCCCCGGAAGGGCGCTCCGCCGGTAAAAAACGAAACATCTATAAAAAATCCCGCTATTACCGTCAGAGACGTCAGCGAATCCTCATCGCCGCAGGCGCGGCGTTCCTGCTGCTCCTGCTCCTTCTGATCCTCTGCATCCGTTCCGGCATAGGCAGCCGGATTTCCGTGCAGGAGAACGCATCCTCCGGAAACGACAGCACCCGGAACACATCCGCAGACACCTCCGTCCCGCCGGAATCGGAACCGGTCACTCCCGTCCCGGCAGAGCCGGTCACCGTCACCGTAAGCGTGGTGGGAGACTGCACGCTGGGCACGGATGAAAACTTTGACTATGACTCCAGCCTGAACGCTTATTTCTATTCCTACGGAAAAGATTATTTTCTGGAAAATGTGAGGGAAATCTTCGCCACCGACGACCTGACCATCGCCAACATGGAGGGAACGCTCACGGAATCCTACGACCGCCAGGACAAGCAGTTCGCCTTTAAGGCGCCTCCGGAATTTGCGGGAATCCTTTCCGGAAGCTCCGTGGAGGCGGTTAATATGGCCAATAATCACAGCCACGATTACGGCGACCAGGGCTTTGCGGATACCCTGGCCGCCCTGGATGAGGCGGGGGTCGTCCACTTCGGCTACGATGAGACCGCCGTCATGGATGTAAAAGGCATTCAGATCGGCCTGGTGGGCATTTATGAGCTGAACGATCACCTGGAGCGGGAGGCCCAGCTGAAGGCCAACATCAAAAAAGTGAAGGAAGAGGGAGCGGATCTCGTCATCGTAATCTTCCACTGGGGAAATGAAAAGGAGGAGATCCCGGACTCCAACCAGACCACGCTGGGCCGGATGGCTATAGACGAGGGGGCAGACCTGGTGTGCGGCCATCACCCTCATGTTCTCCAGGGAATCGAAGAATATAAGGGCAGGACCATCGTCTACAGCCTGGGCAATTTCTGTTTCGGAGGAAATTCCGCGCCCAGCGACACGGACACCATGATCTTCCGGCAGACCTTCACCGTCGGCCCGGAGGGAGTGGAGGAGGAGCCCCTCACCAGCATCATCCCCTGCTCCATCACCTCCGCTTCCGGCTATAACAACTACCAGCCCACTCCTGCGGAGGGAACGGAAAAAAGACGCATCCTCCAGAAAATCCAGGAGCGCAGTTCCTGGATCAGCGCCCCGTAAAGGACGGGACCGGCCGCCATTTTCCGGTTGTTTTTTTTCAGCGATTATTGTATGATAAAGACGATAACTGTCAAAAAAGTACATAAAGGTGGAACAATCATGCCAGGACGCAAAAAACATACCAATCCCGGACTGATTTTTCTCTGTGCGGTGCTCTGCCTGGTTTCCGGACTCCTGTTCACACAATCCTCAGCCAATCCTCTTCCGGAGGAGATCCAGAGGATGCCTGACAGCATCGTGGCCAGAGAACCCGGAGATTCCGTTTTTACTTCCGACGGCAGTCTTACTCAGCCGCCGGAGGAGGACGTCTTCACGGAGCCCGAAACAGAGACCGCGCCGTCTGAATCTGCGGAACCCACGGAAACTCCCGTTCCCGACGAGGCGGAGGAGGAAGAGGCCGCGCCGGAATTTGAAGTTTCCCCGGAGGCCTGGACAGGCGTGTGGACAGCCAGCGGAAGCAGCTGGATGTTCCTGGTGGACGGGACGCCCTTCACCGGATGGTTCACAGACACGGACGGGAAACGGTATTTCTTTAATAAAAAAGGAATTATGAAAACCGGATGGCTGGAGAGAGGCGGGAAGAAATATTACTTTGACCTGGACGGAATCATGCAGACAGGAAAAACCGTCATCGACGGCCAGACCTGGGAATTTCTGAAGGACGGCTCCCTCAAGGGATACTCCGCCTCCCCAAAGAAGGCACAGAACGATACGTCTGCAGAGTCTGACAAAGACTCCGAAGACAGCTCCCCGGAGAAGTCCGCCGGCATCTCCGCTGCTCCGGAACAGGAAAACGCAGATGATTCTTCAGCTTCTTCAAAATCAGAAAAGAAAAAAAGCAAAGGCTATGTGGCCCTTACCTTCGACGACGGCCCCAGCTCCTTTACCGACCGGCTTCTGGACTGCCTGGAGGACAATAAAGCGAAGGCGACCTTTTTTATGGTGGGAAAGGAAATCGAAAGCTTTCCGGAAGCGCTGCAGCGCATGGAATCCCTGGGATGCGAGCTGGGCAACCACAGCTACTCCCATCAGGACCTGACCACTCTGGACAGCAGCGGGATCGGGGATGAACTGGGACGCACGGAAACTCTCATCACAGAACAGGCCGGTCACGGAGCCACGGTAATCCGGCCCCCCTACGGCGCCATCAGCGACGCCGTAACCGCCAGCGTCTCCGTTCCCATGATCCTGTGGTCCATCGATACCAGGGACTGGGAATCCCAGGACCCGGACCAGATCGTGGATATCGTAATGAATGAGGTGAAAGACGGTTCCGTAATCCTGATGCACGATATCTTCAGCACCAGCGTGGACGCCGCAGAAATTCTCATTCCCAGACTGATCAGCGAAGGCTATGAGCTGGTAACCGTCCACGAACTGGCTCAGGCTCACGGCGTAGAACTGACGCCCGGCACAGCCTACGGCGATATCGACGGCCAGCCTTAATCACAGTCAAAAATACCCCTGAAAGAGCGGCGCTGTTTCAAAATCACGCTGCTCCTTGAGGGGCATTTTAATCTTTCAGTGAGTCAAAGATGACGCTTAAGGACGTCCGAATCCATAAAATATTTTATTTTTCAGCAAGTCCTGTGTGCCTGTCACTCCTCTTCCAGAAGGTCTCCGCGGATGTACGCGGTTTTTCCCTCATAATCCACCTTCATCCACTCGCCCTCGGTTCCCACGACCTGAACCTCGGTCCCTTCCTCCAGGATCGCCAGAGACTCCGCGTCCGTGCTGGGCTGCGCGCGCACGTTGCATATCACTGCCACCTTCATGGCGGTGGCGGTTTCCGTCTCGCCGGTCCCCAGAGAAACGATCACTTCCTGTCCAAGTCCGTCCAGAAACTCCGCAAGCTCGGGATCGGAAGCCCGGGCTTCGTCATTGCGGTCCTGCACCTCCTTTACAAGGCCGGCCACTTCCTGATTCTTCTCCAGTTCCTTCGTATAATCGGAAATCCCGGTATCCTTCCAGGCCGATCCGTCCACCTTCCATTCTCCGCTGCTGTCCTTCACCACATAAAGCTGGGCCAGCGCCGGGGCCGGAGTCTCGATCCCGCTGCAGGTAAACTCATAGCAGGCAAACACCACCCGGGAGTCCTGGGTGAGGCCTTCCAGGGAGTAAACATCCCCCAGTTCATACTTTTCAATAAAATCATTGGAATTCGTGATTCTGTTTTCATCCTCCGGAAGGAGATTCTCCACCAGGGATTTCAGCTGCGCCACATCATTGGCGCCCAGGGCTTCATAATATTTCGTCAAAAGAGCTTTGATCTCCGGATCATTTTTTTCCAGAGACTGAGAGGCCTCCTCATTTTCTCCTTCATTGGAGCCGGATTCCGTCTCCGGTGCGGAAGTGACAGTTCCCTGGGAATCATTTTCAATCTTCTGGGAGCCGTCTTCCGAATCTCCCTTTCTCAGTTTCGTACATGCCCTTATGCCGAAGAACAGCACCAGAACAACGAGCAGGATCCCGCCGCCAAGCATGAAATAGCGGAGGTTATCTGATAACCATTCTCTAAAATCATCCAAGTTCTTGCCCTCCTTACCATATAGATTTTTTCTGCCTCCACGCCGGGAAGCCGCTTATCAGAATATACAAATAACCGGAACGGATATACCCGTCCCGGTCAACACACCTGAAGGGAATCGAACCCCCGCACATGGTACCGGAAACCACTGCTCTATCCACTGAGCTACAGGTGCGCGCCTATGTTTCTCAAGCCTTTTCTACTATAGCACATTTTTTCAGTTTTGTAAACATTTTTCGGCACAGAAACAATTCAGAATTTTTCATCCGTTTTTTCATCCGGGCAGCTCTCCCGGAGCACTTCCCCGGCCAGTCCTCCCCAGCAGGGCAGGCATAAGGTTTCCGCCAGAGCGCATATTTTGTCCGCGACGCAGATGATCACGCTCTCCCTGTATCTGGGCGGGGAAAAATTCAGAGGAAACATATGGGTGAGGATCATATTGCGCTCAATCTCTCCCAGCAGAAAGTCCCTCTCGGCGTTCTCCAGAGCCCGCCTGGCATGGATCAGGCCGTGAAAGCGGTGGCTCCTGTCCCGCTCATGCCAGTCATACAGAAAATAGTCGTGGAGCAGCGCACCCCGCACCAGCGCTCTCTCATTCACGGAAATACCCAGCCGGTACGCCAGAACCAGACAGGCGCAGGCCACCGTCACGGAGTGCTCCAGCACGCTCACCCCGCCGTGCTGCATAAACTCCTGCTCCAGCTGCATATTGGGCGAGCGGAGGATATCTTCTCCGTGAAGCAGTATTTTCTTTTTGTAACATCTTCTCTTCTCACCCATGATACGCCTCCCCCTGTCCTTGTCTGTAACTTTCGCTTTTCATCCCTGTTCTACAGATTGCTCTGGCTGCGGTTGGCGCTCCGGCGGAAATAGTTTCCCAGACTGGTGACACAGATAAGCGTCACCACCAGAAATACGCCGGGAATCAGAATCAGCCACCAGGACCCGCTGAGCAGCGCCTTCTCCGACAGAGCCAGCATGCTTCCCCAGGAGATCACTTCCAGAGGCAGTCCGATTCCCATAAAGCTTAAGGTAGACTCCGCCACGATGGCGCTCCGCACATTCATCACCACCATGAACATGATGGAGGAAATAAAATTGGGAGTGAGATGCCGCCACAGAATATGGAAAAAACCTCCTCCCATGCACTTCGCCGCCACCACATACTCGCTGCCGCGGATCTGCCGCACCTCCGTCCTCACCACTTTCGCAATGCTGGTCCAGCCGGTCACGCCGATGACAAAGGAAATGCTCAGGACGCTGGCTTCGCCCAGAACGGCCTGGATCAGGATGACAAAAAGCAGACTGGGCACGCTTAACAGAATCTCCGTCAGGCGCATCAGAAGCGTGTCCAGCCACTGGGGGCCCAGGCCGCTGACGGCTCCGAACACAATGGCGATCGCCGTGGAGATCACCGTGGCCGCAAAACCGATAAACAGAGAAATCCGTCCCCCGTACCAGATCATGGAGAACACATCCCTCCCCATGCTGTCGGTTCCGAACAGAAATTCCCGGCAGGGCGCCAGGTTATAATTCAGAAGATCCATGTAGGACGGATCCCTGGGGATGAAGAGCTGACAGGCCGCGCATCCCGCCGTGATCGCCAGAAGGATCAGGATGGACGCCAGCGGTTTGCCCTCATACCATTTTCTTTTTACCGGCTTTTCTTCCTCCACAGGACGAATCCCCGCCAGTTCAAATCCCTTTGTACTCAACTCTGCTCTCCTCCATGATCTCTTTTGCCCGGATGCGGGGATCGATCCGCTCGTTGATGGTCTGGGCGATCATGTTGCACAGGATCACCGCCGCACCCGAGAGAATGCACAGGACCATCAAAAGATTATAATCCTGATATCTGGCGCTCTCATAGGAAAGTGTCCCGATACCCGGATAGGAAAATACCGTTTCAATGATATAGGTTCCTCCCAGCACATGAGGAACGGAAATCGCCATGATGCTCAGGTAGGCAGGCATGACGTTCCTCAGGCACTGACCGAACAGGATCCTTCTCCTGTTCAGTCCCTTGGCCCTGGCCAGCAGCACGTAGTCCGCCCGCACCTCCTCCAGAATTTTGTTCCGGATCATATAGGCATAGTACCATAAATGGTTCAGTACCACAATCGTCATGGGCAGGATCAGGTGCCGGATCCTGTCCCCCAGATCCTCTTCCTTCCCGATGGTGTAGGCCCCGCTGCTGGGCAGCACATGGAGATAGACGGCAAAGATCAGGATCAGCACCAGGGACAGCCAGAATTCCGGGATACAGCTGGTCACGGTGCCCACCTTACAGATCACTCTGTCCAGAAGGCGGTCCTCGTACCAGGCGCACAGAATTCCAAGCAGCAGGGACAGCCCAAAGATCAGCACGAAGCCGATTCCCCCCAGGATCAGCGTATTTCCCGCCCGGGCGGCGATCACCTCCAGCACATCCCTCTTATATTTGAAGGAGATTCCGAAATCTCCCCGAAGCGCGTTTTTTGCCCAGCGGATATACTGTACGTAAATAGGGGCGTCAAGACCCAGCTTTTTTTCCGCCCAGGCCCGCTCCTGAGGCTTCATTTTTTCCGCCCGCTCCCCGTAATAGGACACCAGAGGATCTCCCGGCGCAAGGCGGGCCACATAAAACACCACCAGAGAAAGGATCACAATGCTGAAAAAGAATACCAGCACCTTTTTTCCGTAATATCCCACACTGCTTTTCTTCACTGTTCCGCCTCCCTATAATTTCCCTGAGATTCCCTTCCGTCCCCCTGCAGAACAAAATGGTCGGGAGAAACCTCTCTCAGGTCTCCCCCGCTCCCCATTTCGCGGGAATCAAAAATCTGCAGTTTTCTCGCCTTCTCCCTGCAGGGATCCGGGACCGGTATGGCCGATAACAGGGACTTTGTATAGGGATGCAGAGGATTGGCAAACAGCTCTCCCGCCGGGGCGATCTCCACAAGCTTTCCCTGGTACATCACGCCCACCCGGTCGCAGAGATACCGGACTACGGACAGATCGTGGGCGATAAACAGAAAGGTAAACCCGTGCTCCATCTGGAGGTGCCGGAACAGGTTGATGATCTGCGCCTGTATGGAGACGTCCAGGGAAGCGATGGGCTCGTCCGCCACCAGAAGCTCCGGCTCCATGGACAGGGCTCTGGCTATGGCCACACGCTGGCGCATACCGCCGGAAAGCTCCGGCGGATATTTGTCCAGATAGGAGGGATTCAGCCCCACATATCCCATCTGAAACTCCGCTTCCGCCCGGCAGCTTCCCCGGCGGGGAGTCATGTGGTGAATGCGCATGGGCTCCGCAATGATATCCGCCACCTTCATCCGCTGATTCAGACTGGATGTGGAGTCCTGGAAAATGATCTGACGGGTGGTCTGCAGCATTTTCCGGTGGGTCCGCACCTGTTTTCTGTCGCAGAGATCCACGCCCTGATAGAAGATGTTCCCTTTTGTGGGACGGTATACGTTCATAATGCACCGGGCCACCGTGGATTTTCCGGAACCGGACTCTCCCACCAGCCCGAAGATCTCTCCCCGGCGCACAAAAAAGGACACATCGTCCACTGCCCGGATCATTCCCTTCTTTCCCAGACGGAACTGATGGGTCAGATGCCGGACCTCCAGAATGTGATCGTCCTGCTCCCCGCTTCTCCGGCCAATATGGAGATGATCCTTATGAAAATGGGTCTCCTGTGTTTCTCCCTCTCCCTTTCCCTTTCCCTTTCCCGCAGGACCGGCCGGCGCTGCTTTTCTCTCTCCGGACCTTCTCCCCACCGGCGCCGTTACCTTCGGGGCTCTTTCATCCAGCAGCCAGGTGGCGGCGTAGTGAGTGTCGCTCACCCGGAACATGGGAGGCATCTCCTCATAGTCCACAGCCAGCGCGTATTCATTTCTCCCCGCAAAGGCGTCTCCCCGCGGAGGATGGATCAGTGTGGGAGGCATCCCGGGTATGGTATAGAGCTCCTCTCCCTCCCGGGCGAGGGAAGGCAGAGAACGCATAAGACCCCAGGTATAAGGATGCCTGGGATCATAAAAAATTTCCTCCGCCCTGCCGATCTCCACGATCTTTCCGGCGTACATCACCGCCACCCG
Organism: uncultured Lachnospiraceae bacterium; assembly: GCA_947626985.1. Taxonomy (GTDB): domain Bacteria; phylum Bacillota; class Clostridia; order Lachnospirales; family Lachnospiraceae; genus Blautia_A. The sequence goes on from CANQUG010000002.1 coordinate 66,788, forward strand.
GTCCGCCGCCCGGGCCACCACCCCCAGATCGTGGGAAACCAGAATGGCAGCCGTACCAAGCTTCTTCTGAATGTCGCAGAGAAGATCCAGGATCTGGGCCTGAATGGTGACGTCCAGGGCCGTGGTGGGCTCGTCCGCAAAGAGGATCCGGGGGCCGGAGGCCAGCGCGATGGCCATCACGCAGCGCTGGCGCATTCCGCCGGAAAAATTATAAGGATACAGCCGGGAGCGCTCCTGAGGATCGGGAATCCCCACCAGCTCCATCAGCTCGACGACCCGCCTGCGGACCTGCTCCCCGGTCATTCCTCTGTGATGTACCAGAATCGCCTCGGCGATCTGTTTTCCTATGGTGATAGTAGGATTCAGGGAAGTCATGGGATCCTGAAAGATCATGGAAAACAGGTTTCCTCTCAGCTTCTGCATCTCCCGTTCCCGGTATCCGGTGATATCCGTGCCGTTTACGGTAATCCTGCCGCTTTTCACTCTGGCCGTGCCCGGCAGAAGCTTCATAATGCTTTTGCAGAGCACGCTTTTTCCGCAGCCGGATTCCCCTACGATGGCCAGCACTTCCCCCTCATGCAGCGTGAAGGAGACGTCCCGGACGGCCTCCACCTCCCCGGAGGGAGTAAAAAAGCTCACGGACAAATGTTCCGCCTTCAGTATTTCGGTCATACCCTCTCATTCCCTTTCCAGGACCGCCCGGCGGCCGGGCGAAATCCCTGTTTTTTCTTTTGCCCGGGAAAGGCTTCCGGCATCACTCCTGTTCTCCTATGGTCCACTCTGTAACGTTCCAGAAAATTCCCACTCCGTGGTGTCCCATGATCGTATCCGGATCGATTCCCTGAATGGAGGAATCCGCCACATAGTCCGCGTCGATATAGCAGATAAAAGCGTAGGGCGGATCCTTGGCCAGCTCCTCCTGGAATTTGTCGTAAGCCTCAGCCCGCACCTGAGGATCGTCGGACTGGCGGGCTTCGATGAGATACCGGTCCACCAGCTCATTGGAATATCCGTTGTAGTTGGCGCCCTTGTCCGTGCCGAAAACCTTATAGGTGTGATCGTCCGCGTCAAAGGGACTTCCCCAGCCGATGAGATACGCCTGCTGTCCGGCCCAGTCCACCACCGCGGGAATGTCCACGCTGACGTCCAGTCCGATCTCTTTCAGCTGCTGAGCGGCCGCCTGGGCGATATCCGCACGCACCTGGTCTCCGGCGCCCACGCTGATGGTAAATCCCATTTTTTCTCCGTTCCGGTAGTAAAATCCGTCGTCCCCCATGGTGCAGCCCGCGGCTTCCAGGATTTCCTTTGCCTTTTCGGGATTGTAATCGTAATGCTCCACATCCTCGTTATTGTAGATATTTCTCTGGAGAGGACCGTAAGCCACGATTCCATGCCCCAGCACCACCGCGTCCAGAATGGCCTGACGGTTGATGCCGTAGCAGACGGCCGGAATGATGTCTCTGTTTTCTGTCCAGTATTCATTCCAGAAGTTAAAGAGAATTCCCCGGTAATCGGAGGTTTTCATATCGTAGACCCTGTAGCCTTCCTTCCCTTCAAAATTTACGGCGTCTCTGGGAGGCAGAAGGGCCAGATCCAGCTCTCCGCTCTGCATCTGCAGGGTCTGGGCGTTATCGTCGGGGACAATCTTGAAAATGATCCTGTCGATGTTCGCGGGGCCCTTAAAATAATCTTCGTTTTTTACAAGGGTGATGGCCTGTCCCTCATCCCAGCTTTCCAGCTTGTAGGGACCGGTGCCCACGGGGTTCCTGAAGAAGTCGGATTCCTGCATATCCTCGCCCTCCAGCAGGTGCTTCGGCAGAACGGCCATGGTCATATAGTCCAGAAAAGCCACGTTGGGGGCGTCCAGTTTAAAGGAAATGGTGGTATCGTCCAGGACATTGATCTCCTCCACGTCCTCATAGTTGGGCGCGTTCTCGGAACCGTTCTCCGGGTCCATAATGGCCTCAATGGTAAACTTTACATCCTCCGCGGTCACCGGCTCTCCATCGTGCCAGGTGACGCCTTCTCTCATATGGAAGGTGTAGGTACAGGTATCCTGGTCAAACTCCCAGCTGTCCGCCAGGCCCGGCACCACCTGATTATCCCCGTCATGGGCGGTGAGGCCGTTGAAAATAAGGATATTGATCTCGCCGTGCTCATCCATGGCGGGATTGATACGGGTATAGTCTCCGCTGGCATAAACCAGAGTGCTCTCCTCGTCGGATGCGCTGACCGTATTCGGCAGAGCAAACGCCATGGAAACAGCCATGACGAAGGACAATGCGGATGCGACTGCTCTTTTCATTGAATTCCTCCTGAATATTTCTGTTCAAAACACAAACTCATACAGGGATTTCTGCCCGTAACGGCATATCCATCCCTCGCTGCACGGACTGTCCGGATAAAAAAAGTCGACTTTTCAGGGAAAATGCGTCTTCCCCGATTCCTTTCCATTATAACCTCTGAAAAAGGCTCCCACAAGCCTCCCCGGGGGATATTTTTTTGCAGCGGACCGTTCCCGGAAGCGGTTCCGCCTAAGACGTCCCGGCCGGGTTTCATCATACGGAGGGCAGTTTTTGAAGCAAAAAAAGTCCTCCGGACAGCTGCTTCGCCGTCCGGAGGAGAATCACAGTTCTGCAGTTTTATTCTTTCACCTTCACAAGACGTATGGCCATATAGGGCTTCCTCGGAAGTTCGACCGCAAAGTCGCCGGTATGTCTTCCCGCCGGTGTGACGGTCATCTCCCAGGTATCGATGATCTCCGCGTCAACGGTCTGTTCCGGCAGATGGAAATATTTCCGGCAGGGACGGTTGGCCCCGTAGTAATACAGCAGGCAGTCCTTCTTCGCAAGAGGGCCCTCGTTGGAGCAGCAGGTCTCGTCAAACATGGCCGGCCGCGGCTCCATATATCCGCCGTTCTCCTCCATGATCCTTCTCAGAAAACGGATTCTCTCCGGGCTCTCCCCGTGAAGCTCCCCGCCGTGGGACCACCAGATGGGCCCGTCCTCCTGCTCGAAGGTTTCCCCGTGCTGTCCGTATCCGCCCCGGGTGTACGCCTCCCAGAATCTTCTGGTCAGCTCCTCCCCGCTGATGTTGCCCCAGCCCAGAGGGAGGTCTCCCTCATAGGCGATTTCGTCCAGCACGCAGGGTTTGCCGTACTGGGTGCGCCAGATATCCGTGTTCTCCGCTGTGCGGTAGAGGTCGATCCTCTGAATGCTGCAGTGGGTGATCCAGGCGCGGGTGTGATCGTACATGGCGATGCAGTTGTGGATGGAACGCAGATGCCGGTACGGATCCTGCCGGCAGACCGCAGCCGCATTGGACTCCCACTGCTGCAGAGTTTTCCAGCGGAACAGATCGTATTCATTGGCCATGGCCCACCACACATTGTGATACGCCGCAATGCGGTTCACCACGTACCGCAGATAGAAATTTTCCTGCTCCGTGTCCATTCTGGAAAATCCCCAGCGGTCATAGGGATGGAACAGAATGAGATCCGCCTCGATGCCCATCTCTCCCAGCCGGGCAATGTCCTGCTCCAGCCGTGTGAAGTAGGAGGGATTGGGTCTGTAAAAGTCCCACACCTTCTGAGGCTCCTCCATCTCCGCCATGATTCCCCCGAACATGTTCGTGGGAGCCTTCTCCAGCAGCTTTCTGTCATAGTCCGCGGGCTTCCAGGGGGAATCCGGTCTCAGGGCGAAGGGATACTCCGCCGGCTCATTGAGATTATAAATATAGTGCTTGGGGAACACACAGAAACGCACTTTGTTAAAGGGGCTCTTCTCAAAGGAGGCAAAGGATTTCTGCCGGGTTTCCTCCGGCTGGAGGTTCCACACGTAGCAGGTGGTCCCCACAGGATAAAATACCGTGCCGTCCTCGTAGGCAAAATGAAAGGTGTTTGCCACTCTCACAGGTCCGTGATTTCCGGGAAGAGCCTCCCCTACCGGGATAATCACCTGATGGGTTTCCTCCCAGCTTGTCCGGACAGTGCAGGTGTATTCCTCCTCGAAGGACGGCATAAACCGGATGCGGTACACTCCCTCGCCGTCATAAAAGCCTTCTGTCTCCTTCGTCTCCGACGTACTCCGAAAGCTTCCCCTCACCCACTGCTCCGTAAATGGATTTCCATGGGAAGGACCTTCCAGAACGATCTCCAGGACACCGTATCTTGTACCGGACGGCGTATAAGATTTTAACATACTTGTACTTCCTTTCTCATCTTTCGATATGACTGCTGAAAGCCTGTTTCATTTTAACGCTGAAAATCTGTTTCGTTTTTACATTGTACAATGTCATACTGCCGAAATCAACCGAAACTTTCACTGCCGAAGCTGAAAAATTCCGTCAGCTGAGCGGTGATCACCTCCAGAGGCAGAGTCAGAATGTTCCGATATGGGCCGGAGATACCCTCCTCCCTCTCCTTTTCCGGATCCGGAGGAAGTATGATGCGAAGGGCAGGTTTCCTGGCGGTTCCCCTGTAAAATGCTTCCATCTCCCGTAAAACAGGCCTTTTTTCCGCTTTCTTCGGATCCCTCCGGCTCTCTTCTCCCCCTTTTCCGGTCTCCCGGCGCTTCAGGGAACATCCCGCGATTCTTGTCAGGCGCCTTGCCAGCTGAAGATTTTTCTGATCCCGGAGGATCCCTCCGGCTCTCCCGCAGCAGATCACCGGCCTGCTCCCGTTGCAGAAGGAGAGAAGACCGCAACCGGCATATTCCTGAAAAATCCGGATCAGGGCTTTCGTCTCGTTTTCACTGGCAGGCTCCCGGCGGATCCTTCTCCTCTTCCGGCCCTCCGCAGGAAAATTCCCGGCCACATCCAGACCCCTGGCGTTGCCCCGGAAATCCCGGAGAGAGAGATCCTGCATGCGGAGGATCTGGCGGTACACGGAGTTCCGGACAGCCCCGCAGCCCTGACGGCAGATTTCATATCCGTCGGGATTGGCCAGCGGCACAAAGCAGATGCTCACCCGGTCCAGCAGTTCCCTCACAGGATAAACCTCCCCCAGTCTCCATCCGCACTCGTAAGCCCGGGCGTACTCTCCGGCCATGACAGTGAGGAAGCGGGGCATATCCCGGTCCGTTCCGTACAGTCCTCCCACACAGAACAGTGTCCGCTTCCCCTTTCCCATCTCCATCATGGGAATCATTCGTTCATCGTGGCTCTTTCCGATAACGCGGAACCCGCAGAAGGCTCCGTATCTCTGGGCCGTCTCCCACAGACTGTAATAGATGTCCTCATACCCCGGCCGCTCCCTGGTTTCTGCCATATCTTCCCCTTACTCTCCACAGGCAACATTCCTAAAGGCCTCCATAACCTGAAACCCCATAACCCGAAATTCCTTAACCTGAAATCCCTTATTAAGTATATGAAAAGAGACAGGCAATCAGACCTGTCTCTTTTTATCTCATTTTCTATATACTCTCAGATTTTGCTTTTTCCGGATTCTTCCGGATCCGCGTCTTATCTGACTTCTTTTTTCCGTTTCCTCACCAGTACCGTGCTTCCCGCCAGAACAGAGGCGAAAGCCAGTGCCAGGAAGTGTCCCACAGGAGCGTCGTCGCTGGTCTTGGGCGGTGTGGCGGAGGTCTCCGCTCCGGTCACCGTTCCGTCCGCAGTCTGATACTCCGGATCCGTCTCGTCATAGTAATGATAGGTACCGTACTGGTCGTAGTATCCGCCGCCGCTGGGCGTAGCGGTGGGATAAGGCGCGTTGGTTATCCTGTTGGAGATATCAGCGGAACGGAACTGATAGGTTACGCGCTCCACGGTATCCTGCTCCACCCACTGCGTCCCGTCGTACTCTACTCTCTGGAAGAATACATACAGATTATAGGTGGCTGCCGTGGTGATGCCCGCCGCGCTTCCGATCCTCCAGGTGCGGTGCGCCTGGCCGGAATTGGAGGGATCCGGGTTCGTGGATGTGCTCCAGTACAGCGGCTTCCACTGAACGTCGCCCTTCACATAGGGAGGCTGTGTATCCGATCCTGCTCCGATCACTGTAAAATCATAGAAGGTATTGGGATAAAACTCCAGCGGATTTTCCAGTCCGGTCACCCTGCTGGCCGTAACCGCGGGAACAATGGGATCCCTGGAAGGAGTAGGCGTCACTGTGGCTTCCGCCGCGGCATCCAGATTAAACTGGAGATAACCGGAAAGGATTCCGCTGCTGTCCTTCATCCGCACCCAGATGGAAATGGGTCCCGATTCAGTGATGGTGTTAAGCACAAAGGGCTGATCCGTATTGGCGGCGACAGCCGTACCCTCGCCCTCACAGGTAATGTTGGGCTTCGCGTCGTCGCTCTGAGGCGCCCACTGTACATAGAAGGTACCGCCCTTATTGGCGCGGAACACGCATCTCGCTTCCGATGCGGAAGTCCTGGATGCGCTCACGCCCGTCAGTCTGGCAGGTCTGATCTCCTCGTCCATCTTATATCTCTCGACCAGAACCTCCCCGCCGTCCGCAGGCTGGAAGTATACGCACACTACAACCTTTCTGGACTGCTCCAGGGTTTTGGAGAAGTTCTCGCTGAAATAATTCTCCTGGCCCTGCACGGCGTCCTTCCCGTTCTGTGCCAGCTCCTCGGCGCTGAATTCCGGCGTGGCTGTTTTTGCGTTCAGCACCTTGATATAATACCGGCCGTTTTTATTGAAGGTGAAATACATCTCAAGAGAATCGGCGCTGGTCCACTCACGGCTTCTTACATCGATCGCCGCCTCCCCGGCGGGAACGGAAGGCGTACCGCTGGGTACCGGAGTTCCCGTCACTTCAGGGGCGGGCGTTCCCGTCACACCGGGAGAAGGAACAGGCGTTTCGCTGGGCTCCGTCGCTTCCGCTTCCTTCAGCGCTCCGTCCTCCCCGAGATCCAGAAGCGGATCGTCGTATGTAATCTGAGGAAGAATATCCGCCATAGTCGTCACAGGCTGTCCGTCTCCGTCAGTTCCGATGGTCACTGCCGAATCGCCGGCTTTCGCCTCCAGGATCTTCAGGCCGATGGAAGCTTCCGTCAGCGTTCCGCTGACAGTAAGACTGCTGCCTGCCGGCAGTACGATATTGGCCTGTGTCTCTCCTTCCTCTGTAACCTTTTTATTTTCCGTAACACTGAGAGTTCCGCTGACTTCCAGCTTACCGGAGCCATACACGGCTCCTCCTTCCGCGGAGGTGGAGTTTCCGGTGATGGTTCCTCCCGTAAGGGACACGGTGCTGCTCTCGTCATAGCTGACGGCGCTTCCGGCTGCGCTGGTCTGATTTCCCGTCAGGACTGCGCCGCTGCCAAGAAGAAACGTTCCGCCCGTCACATCCACGAGGGATCCGGTCACTGTTCCGTCCGCCTCTTCAAGGCTGCCGTCCACTGTAATCGTGCCGCTCACGGAGCTGGCGTCCTCCTCCAGGATCGTTCCTCCCGTAATCGCCAGAGTACCGCTGCTTACCTTGAACAGGCTGTCCGTAAATCCGGCTGCACGCTTTATTTTGACATTTTCTGCTGCCGCCACGATCATAATACTCTTACCGCCGTCTATCAGGACGGATTCACTCAGCTCCAGGTCCCCGTTCACCTTGATCTGGGCCGGCTCGGTGCCGGCCGTCACGGCCGCCACAGCCTCTGCAAGAGTCGCGTAATTGTGAGAATCATAGGTGACTCCCGTTCCCTGCTCAGGTGCGGGGCTGGGAGTCCCGGTGACCGTACCTTCACTCAGGATATCTCCGGGTACCTCCGGAACCGTCGCATCCGGAACAGGTGTTTCTGACGGCGTCTCCGGCGCAGGTGTTTCCGACGGTGTCTCCGGAACAGGTATTACTGACGGCGTCTCCGAAGGCGTCTCTGAGGGTGTGTCCGGAACAGGTGTTTCCGACGGTGTCTCTGAGGGTGTATCCGGAACAGGCGTTTCCGAAGGTGTTCCCTCACTCCCCTGAGGCGGTGTTTCCGCAGGTGTGTCCGGAAGGGGCGCATCCGGTACCTCCGTCGTCTGAGCAGGCTCTCCTCCCTCCGGCGTTTCTGAAAGAGTTCCCTGTATTTCAGACGTCTCCGCAGACCCCTGGGGAACCTCTCCCGTCTCCTCCGACGCTCCGGCCGCAGAAACCGCCGTATCGGCGGAAAGCCCCTCCTCAGCAGAAACAGCGCCGAAATCCTCCGCTCCCGCAGCCCGGTAAGGAACGGCTCCCACAGTCAGCGCTCCCGCCAGCAGCATCACAAATAACTGTTTTCTTCTCATTAAAAATCCTCCCAACAAAACCATGAATCCTACTTACATACTGGATGCAGTATATCACAGTTATTCCTCAAAAGTCAAATTTTTACCCTCGGCTGTTCCGTTCAGCCTCTCACCTGACCGTTTCCGTAGATGATATACTTGGTGGTTGTCAGGGCCAGCAGACCCATGGGGCCCCTGGCGTGAAGCTTCTGGGTACTGATGCCGATCTCCGCTCCGTAACCGAACTCAAACCCGTCCGTGAACCTGGTGGAAGCGTTTACATATACCGCAGCGGCATCCACCTCGTCCAGGAATTTCTGGGCATTGGTGTAGTTATCGGTGATGATGGCCTCCGAATGTCCGGTGTTATAGCGATTAATGTGATCGATGGCTTCCTGGACGGAGCCCACCACCTTTACGGATATGATATAGTCCAGATACTCGGTGCCCCAGTCCTCCTCCGTGGCGGGAACCGCTCCGGGGATCACCGAGGCGGCAGCTTCGTCGGCCCGGATTTCCACATTCTTCTCAAAAAGGCGCTTCGCCAGAACAGGAAGGAACGCGTCCTTCACCTTCTCATGCACCAGAAGGGATTCGCAGGCGTTGCAGACGCCCACTCTCTGGGTCTTGGCGTTCATCACGATATCCGCCGCCATGGACAGGTCCGCAGACTCATCCACATATATATGACAGTTTCCGGTGCCGGTCTCGATCACGGGAATGGTGCTCTGATTCACCACCGCCTGTATGAGGCCTCTCCCTCCTCTGGGGATGAGCACATCCACGTATCTGTTCAGCTTCATGAAAGCGGAAGCCGTCTCCCGGGATGTGTCCGTGATGAGCTGAATGGCGTTCTCCGGAACCTCTGACTCTCTCAGGGTCTCCCGGATACAGTCCACAATGGCCGTATTGGAACGGATGGCGTCGCTTCCGCCCTTCAGGATCACCACATTCCCCGTCTTAAAGCAGAGACCGAAGGCGTCCGCCGTCACATTCGGCCGGGCTTCATAGATGATCCCCACAACTCCCAGGGGAACTCTTTTCTGACCGATCAGCAGGCCATTGGGACGCTTCTTCATCCCGGTCACCTCGCCTATGGGATCCTCCAGCGCGGCTACCTGTTCCAGTCCCTCCGCCATTCCCCGGATGCGTTCGGGAGTGAGCATGAGACGATCCACGATCCCCTCGGGCATTCCGTTTTTTCTGCCCTTCTCCACATCCGCGGCATTCGCCTCCAGAAGAATGTCGGTACGCTCCTTCAGCCTGCGGGCGATCTTCAGCAGCACCTGATTTTTTTTATCTGTGGCAAGGGTGCGCATGGCGCCCTCCGCCTCCCGGGCATTCTGCCCGAGAATTTCCAGCATTTCCACCATCTATGTACCTCCTGTGGTGATATTTTTATATCCTGACGGCAATTCGCTCCGTCTGTCCCGCACATCGGCAGGAAGTTCTGCCGCTCATCGTAAGCTCCGCAGGATCTCCTCCTCCGTCACGATGATCTCCGGACAGATGTCCGTGGGCTCCGCGGGAACCGACTCCAGAATCTGAAATCCGAAAGCCAGCGCCATACGGGTAAGGCCGGGATGCTTTTCCAGGAAGCGGTCATAAAAACCGCCGCCGTATCCCACCCGGTGGTTCTCTCTGTCAAAAGCCACCCCGGGCATGATGATCAGGGCATCCTCCCACTCTGCGGCTTCTCCCTCCTCCGGTTCCGGAATGCCGAAATACCCCGGCTTCAGCTGAGAGAAGTCCTCCAGACGGTAAAAGGTCATGTTCTTTCCCTCCACCCTGGGAACCGCTGTCTGTTTGCCTCTTTTCCAGGCTTCCTCTATAATATACCCGGTCATCACTTCGTGATTGTAATCCGCATATACATAAATCCTCTCCGCCTCCAGAAACTCCGGCAGAGAGATCACTTTTTCTCCGATGATTCTGCTCATGTCCGCCGCCTGCCGGTCCGTGCAGGACTTCCTCAGGGCGAAGATCTTCTTCCTAATGTCTCGTTTTGTTTCCATATTTTTCTCCAAGATTGGTGATGCTGCCGTCCTTTTCCTGAATATCGATCTGATCCAGCTGTGTCCGCAGGTTCATGCGGATAGTGGCGATATATTCCCTGCGGAGCAGAGCCTGCTCTTTTTTTTCTGCCTCTGTGAGACCCGGCCCTTTTGCCTTGCGGGCAAGTTCGTTAATTCTGTCCAGCTTCAGACTGTTCATGTTCTCCTCCTGCCTGTTTGGTATGATGCCATTTTCATCTCCACATCATACTACTTTTTTCTCCGTCCGTCCATGGTTTTCACAAAGGCTTCGCACTTTTTTCACACTTCAGCTGGAATAATTTTCCAGAAATCCGTAAAGTTCCCTCCTGGACCCTACATATTTTCCCTGAAGGATCTCTTTTTTGACAGATTCCGGCAGAAGCTCCACGGAGATGGAAGTGGTTTCGTAGACGGTGGAACGATCCGGAAGACAGACGATCACATATCCGTCCTGTTCCTTCAGATAGTAGACCTCCTCAGAACTGGCCCCGGAACCGGCCTCCGGATCCTCCCCCTCTTCCTCCAGGGGATCTCCCCACACCTCCCGGGCGGAGATCTGCCCCTCCTCCTGACCAAGTTTCAGAAACTGCTCCGTGTTTTCTCTCGCTTCATTTGATTCCGTCATGCGGTAGGTCCCGTAGGATCCCGCCCACAAAAGACAAAGCAGACAGAATACGCTGATCCCATAAAAAAATTTTTTCATCTTCCCGACGCTCCTTGTCCTGGATTTCGCCCTGAAGGCTTCTTTTTCTATAGTATCAGCCTTTTAAAGACACATTATTCTCCCTTTTTCTTCATATTTCATGGCAGCATTTTCCAGCAGCTGCCCTCCGTCTGAAGGCCGCCGCCTTCACGGTCCGCAGGTTTCTCCCGATCCGTTATCTGAAGATTCCCAGCTCATTCAGAGCCTGTTCCTGCTTCGCCTCCATCAGGGCGGCGTCCCCGGGCGTCATGTGATCGTATCCCAGAAGGTGCAGCATGCTGTGGGCCACCAGGAAGCAGAACTCTCTGGCAGCGCTGTGGCCGTACTCCTGCGCCTGGGATAATACTTTGTCCACGGAGATCATAATATCTCCCAGCAGCAGTTCTCCCGTATCCAGGTCAAAATAGGAATCGTCCTCCTCCACAGGGGAGAAATCCAGGGGCCTCTCAAAGGAGATCATGGGGAAGGACAGCACATCCGTAGGGGCCGGGATATCCCGGAATTCCTCATTCACCTTTTTGATCTCCTCATTGTCTGTCAGCACCAGACTTATGGATACCTCATAGGGACATTCCTCCATTTCCAGAACTTTCCGGGCTACGTCATTTGCCAGGACCGCGTAGTCGATCCCCAGTTCCTTCTCCGCCTCATACTCGATCTGAATCGTCATCCTTTTTCCCTCCTGCGCCTGTCCGCGGGGCGCTTCACCGCCGGTTTCTGTTTTTTCTCATAGTCCTCGTAGGCCTGTACGATCTGCTGAACCAGAGGATGACGCACCACATCCCTGCTGGTGAGCTGGCAGAAGGCGATATCGTCGATCTTTTTCAGCACCTTCATGGCCACGTCCAGACCGGATACCGCGTCTTTGGGCAGGTCCTTCTGGGACGCGTCCCCCGTGACGATCACCTTGGAGCCGAAGCCGATGCGGGTGAGGAACATTTTCATCTGGGCAGGAGTGGTATTCTGGGCCTCGTCCAGAATGATAAAGGCGTTGTCCAGAGTCCGGCCCCGCATGTAGGCCAGCGGAGCCACCTCAATCAGGCCCCGCTCCATGTTTTTTGCGAAACTCTCAGGCCCCATGATCTGAAACAGAGCGTCGTACAGGGGCCGGAGATAAGGATCCACCTTGCTCTGAAGGTCTCCCGGCAGGAAGCCCAGCTTCTCCCCCGCCTCGATGGCGGGCCGGGTGAGAATGATCCTGGCCACCTCCTCATTGCGGAAGGCCGTGACTGCCATGGCCATAGCCAGATAGGTTTTTCCCGTTCCTGCGGGACCCACGCCAAAGACGATCATTTTCTGCCGGATCTGATCCACGTACTCCTTCTGGCCCAGGGTTTTGGGCTTGATGGGACGGCCCTGGATGGTGTTGCAGATCACGTCCTTATCGATCTCCGTGATCACATCCTCCTGATGCTCCATGGCCAGGGAGAGGGCATAATTCACATTCTGCCTGGTGATCACGCTGCCCCTTCTGGCCAGCACCAGAAGCTCCTGAAGAAGCTTTTTCGCCGCCTCCGCTCTGGGCTGGGGACCCAGGATCTTCAGAGCGCCGTCCCTGGAGATCAGCGTCACATTCAGCGTCTTTTCAATAAGCTTTAAATGTTCATCCAGCCTTCCGAAGATATTTCCCTCCAGGCTGGCCGGAATGTCTATCTGTAATTCGATTATACTATTCGCCATCGTCCGATGTCCTTTCTGTGGGTTCCTTCTGACCTTCCGTCAGGGCCTCTCTGCCGATCCTCTCCGTCACCCGGAGAGAGCCGCTGCTGGTACAGGTCATGTCATCTGTTTCTATTGTAACATTATTTGTGGAGATTTGAAGCCCTTTTTCCATTAATTTTTCCTCGTACCTCTGGAGACGGGAAAAGGCCAGCTTCCGCGCCTCCTCCTGCGTATACGCCGCCTGCTCCTCCCGGTACTGCTTCAGAGTGACGATTCCCAGGGAGGCGGGCAGCACAAAGTTTTCCGTGATCCGCAGAGGATATTCCTCCGCGGTTCTCTCCCATCCGGAGGAAACATCCCCCTCCAGTTCCAGATACCAGCTGCCCGCTTTCAGGTAGATTCCCCTGCGCTCTTCGCCTGTGGGAACCTTATTCACATGCTTCAGGGAAAAAGACCGGTAATAAGGAAGATCATAGGCGATATAAATATCCGCGTCTGCATGGACGTACTCGCTGCGCACCACCTCCTGACTGTCGTCCCGGATATCCAGTCTTCCCAGCACCAGAAGATCTCCCTTCTTACACACGTCTCCCGGCTTCACCTGGGGCACGCCCCGTCTGGTAACCATCTTTACGATGGTTCCCTCTTTGTCCGCAATGATACTGCAGGGCTTCTCCTCTTCCTCCTCCTTTTCCTCCATGAGGATTCCCTCCTGAATGGTGAGAAGCAGGCGGGTTCCCTCGATTCTGGCGGAGACCCAGGTGATCTCCGGATACTTTTTCCGGATGGACGCCGCGATGCCGCTGCAGTTCACCCGGCTTCTGGCCATGCCGTGAACCACTCCCTCCTGTTCCAGGAATTCCAGAATCTCCTGGGTGCTATGTTTCCGGTTCCCCTCCACATGGATGTTCCAGATCCTGGTGGACAGAAATCCCAGAAGGCAGAGACAGAGCAGGATTCCGACAAAAAAAGCCTTTCTTTTTTTACTTCTGAAAAAAAAGAAGGGCAGTCCATGCTTTTCCAGTATGCGGATATGTACCTTCGTCTTGCTGCGCAGAGGACGGAGAAGAAAAAAATCCTTTACGGAGAGGACTGCGTTCAGACACTGATCCTCTCCTCTGCAGATCTTCGTGAGGGCGATTCCGCGGCTTCTGCAAAGATTCAGAAATCGCTCCGCCTGTTCTCCCCTGACGGAAATCAGCACGTAACCTGCCAGGTATCTCAGCAGTCTCTCCATAAACGCTCCCCTTTTCCCAATAGATTCCCCTTAAAGCTCCCTTCGCCGTCCTTCCTTTCAGGACGTGAAAAATATACCGGAAATGCATCCTGTCACCTGCATTTCCTGAGTCGTATAGCAGGGAATTTCCAGACGCTTCCCGCTGATGGTGATCATCCCCCTCCAGGTGGACAGTATGATCTCCTCCCGGGTATACCGGACGATGCTGCGGTAATTTTCCACCACCGCCAGGCCGGGCCCCGTGACGGTGACGACGGCGTCCTGACAGGCCAGATCCCGGGGAAGCTCCAGCACCGTTCCAATCTGCTCCCTCCACCTGTGCAGTTTTTTCATGGACAGCTCCCCTTTCCCTTCCTGAATATCCTTTGTCCCCGGGGAGCGAAAGCTTCCCGCCTGATACAGTCCGCCCGCGTCCTCTTCCCGAACGTCCTTTGTCCCCGGGGAGCTTCTGATACAATAAAAAATCCCCTCCGGCTTTTTCATCAGTACCCGGAATCTTTACCGTTCGCTGTACTAATGTATGCCGGAGGGAATCTCCTTATGTATGCGTCGGCCGCTTTCCGCGGCGAAAACTTACGCGCTTTTTTCCGCGCTGCCCTTCTCCCGGAAAAGCACCAGGGAAAACCAGAGGATCACGTTTCCGTCCAGCTGATATTCCATTCCATGCTCCAGGGCAATATCGTAAACCACCACTCCATGGCTTTCCAGACAGGGATGCATCCGTTTCGGATGTACGCAGGGCTCTCCCCTTTTATAAGCGCATTCCCTGCAGATATCACAGGATTCCGTGGAGAGAATAAACACCTCGTATCCCTGTTCTTCCATGTACTCTCCCATGGCGGTGGAGAGATCCTCGTGGGCCCTCCTGGTGGTCAGCATTTCCTCCATGTTCAGCAGATCGGAAACCTCGGCCACGCTGGAAAAAAAGATGCCGTGAGTATAGCTGTGAATCCGCTTGTCACACTCTTCCACCGTACCCACACCGGGGGGACAGGCCCAGGTGGAGCCGTACCGCTCACACTCGATCCTGCAGATTTCACGCACCCGGGGAACGGTCTGAATCTCCCGGGCAGAAAGAATTCTGTATTCATATATGGGATACTGAGAAACAAATTCCTCAAATTTTTCCAGGTCCATGACAGCCTCCCTGCCGCCCTCATTTGTGATAGGGCTCATGATTCATAATGCGAAAGGAACGGTAGATCTGTTCCAGAAGAATCAGCTGCATCAGCTGGTGGGGAAAGGTCAGTCTGGAAAAGCTTACCTTCTCATCCGCCCGCTTCAGCACGTTCTCTCCCAGTCCCAGAGAGCCTCCGATGACAAACGCCAGAGAGCTGTGCCCCTGAACCCCCAGTCTCTGGATCTTTTCGGAAAGCTCCGGGGAATCCGGCATGTTCCCCTCAATAGCCAGAGCGAGAACATAATCCTGCTCCCGGATCGCCTTCAGCAGCCGCTCTCCCTCGATCTGCCTGATCCGGGCGGACAGAGCCTCTGAAGCGCCGTCCGGCGTTTTTTCATCCGGTACCTGAAAGAAGCTCAGCCGGCAGTACCGGCCCAGTCTTTTCCGGTACTCCGCGATACCCTCCGTCAGATATCCTTCCTTTATTTTTCCAACGGACAAAATACGGATTTCCATCACATCTCGTAGTCCAGGCAGGCTCTGCCGCAGGTCACGCTGCGGACAAAGGCCGCCACCTTCAGATGATCCGGATTGTCCTTATAGTCTTTCAGGGCCTGGGCGCTCTCCAGTTCGGATACCAGACTCAGGTCATGGGTGCTGGAGCTGATGGGGTGAAGGATCACCCGGGCGCTGAGAAGTCCCGGAACAACCCCCACAAGGCCCTCCAGGCCTTCCTTGATCCTCAGTGCCGCCGCTTCTCTCTCGTCCTTGGGAATCTCCTCTCTGAACGACCACATTACAATATGCTTTACCATAACAACCTCCTTATCCTTAATAAACGAAGTGTTCTGCTCTGACAGTTCTCCGGCCGCGTAGCCGGAATGCTTCAGTATCTGAGATAATAACTGCGGACCACGGGCTCGCTCATCTCCCCGTTGGCCGATACGGAAATGGCGTAAAATACGTGATACCCCGCCGGCATGGAGACAGGCATGGTATACTCCGTACTGTTCTGATCGGGCTCATGGTCAAAGGCATAGTATCCTTTGCACCCCTCCGGCACTTCCATCTCAATGCGCGTCTCCCCCTCGTAGTCGCCGTTTTCGGGGGACACCTTCGGCGGATCCGGTTTTCCCGACACCACCACATACCGGGCAGTTACCACATTGCTGGGGATCCCCAGTTCATTTACCCCGAAGGCTTTCAGTTCCGTGGTCCCCGCCGGAATGGACACCGGCTCCTCATAGAGAAGGCTGTCCCTGTCCGGTTCCGAACCGTCAACGGTGTAATAAATTCTTTCACAGTCCGCTGACAGGGTCACCTGCTGGCTGGAGGTATAGGTGCCCGACCCCAGACTGAACACCGGATCCTCACAGATATACTCCGACAGAGCGCTGCGGAGGGTCTCCTCCGTACAGCCGTCCATAAACTCCTTAACCTCCTCCGTCCTGCCCGCCTTCACATAAATCTCCAGAAGCTCCCTGCAGGCGTCCTCATTGTCCGGATACTGTCTGACCATCCCCAAAAGGATCAGCGCGGCGGAATCGTAGTCCTCCACGGCGGTCATGATCTTTCCCAGAAGAAGATTGGCCTTCAGGCTGCTGCCGTCCTTTTCCAGAGCTTTGTGAATGCTCTCCGCTGCCTTCCGGTAGTCCTTCTGCCGGTAGGCTTTCTCCGAGCGCTGGTACAGGGCCTCGAAGGTATGGCCGCGGGCATACAGGATTCCTCCCGCAGCCCCCAGAGCCAGCAGTCCGGCCAGGATCAGAAGCATGTGCTTCCGGTTCAGCCGCCTGTGCGCCGGCTCCCTGGAGGAAGGAAGCTCCGGCGCTTCCGCCTCCTCCAGTTTCTTTTTTTCCATGAGGGTTTCCACGGAATTGAATTCCTTCACCCATGGAATTTCCGTAAGGCAGTACTGACAATACAGAGAACCCTTCTGCACCTCTCTGTGACATTTGGGACATTTCATTTTATCACATTCCAATCATAATTCAATGTACCGAAGATCTCACCGGGTATCAAAGGCCCTCTTCGATGTAATTTTCAAATTCTTCCATGGACATCAGAACCTTGCGGGGCCTGGTGCCCTCCTCAGGTCCCACCACGCCGGCGTCCGCCAGCTGGTCCATGATCCGGGCCGCGCGGTTAAATCCGATCTTGAACATTCTCTGCAGCATTCCGATGGACGCCTTCTCCTTATCGATGATGAATTTTCCCGCCTCCTCAAAGTACGCGTCCCGGTCATCCCCTCCGGAAGCGCCTCCGGCAAGGCTGACCGTATTCATTTGCTGCTGAATGCTGGAGCTGTAGGCTGTTCCGGGATTCTGGTCCTTGAGAAATTCCACGATACTGCTTACCTCCTCGTCGGAGACGAAGGCACCCTGAAGTCTGGCAGGCTTCTGGTACCCCTGCGGATAAAAGAGCATGTCGCCCTTCCCCAGAAGCTTCTCGGCTCCGTGCATATCCAGGATCGTTCTGGAATCCACCCCCGAGGAGACGGAAAAGGCAATTCTGGACGGCATGTTGGCCTTGATCAGACCGGTAATAACGTTTACCGAGGGCCGCTGGGTAGCGATGATCAGATGAATTCCCGCCGCGCGGGCCAGCTGGGCCAGACGGCAGATGGAATCCTCCACCTCTCCCGGGGCCACCATCATAAGATCCGCCAGCTCGTCCACGATGATCACGATCTGAGGAAATCTTTCCGGTCTGGTCTCACCCTCGGGAATGGTCATATTTTCCACTTTTTTATTATATTCTCCCAGATTCCTCACCCGGTACTCCGCGAAGGTGTTGTACCTGGAATTCATCTCCGTCACCGCCCAGTTCAGGGCTCCGGCCGCCTTCTTGGGATCCGTCACCACAGGAATGAGAAGATGGGGCACGCCGTTATATACGCTGAGCTCCACCACCTTGGGATCCACCATGATCAGCTTCACCTCGTCCGGCTTCGCCTTGTACAGCAGACTGATGACCAGAGTGTTGATGCATACGGATTTTCCTGAACCGGTAGCTCCCGCGATAAGGAGATGGGGCATTTTTCCGATGTCCGCCACCACAGGCTTGCCCGCAATATCCTTTCCCACCGCGAAGGAGAGCTTCGAGGGCGCCTCCTGGAACTCTTTGGACTGAAGCAGGTCTCTCAGCATCACGGGACTGTTTTCTTTGTTGGGCACTTCGATGCCCACGGCGGCCTTCCCGGGAATGGGGGCCTCTATCCGGATATCCGGGGCCGCCAGATTCAGCTTGATATCATCCGCCAGCCCCACGATGCGGCTGACCTTCACGCCCATATCCGGCTGAAGCTCATACCTGGTTACCGTGGGGCCGCAGCTGATATTGGTGACGGTAACGTTCACGCCGAAGTTCTGCAGCGTATCGTGAAGCTTCTGAGCAGTTTTTCTGAGATATTCGTCGGAATCCCCCTGGGACCTGCCGTTTCCCTTTTTCAGAAGCTTCAGGGGAGGATACTGATAGTCCTTCTTCACAGCTTCCGCCTGTTCTCCGATTTCCTGACGGATGTTTTCAAGGTCGGAGGCTATTTCCTCCGGGGCAGACCGGGGCTTTTTCGACGGTTCCCGGCGCCGGGGCTTTTCCTCCGGCACAGACGGGCTGACGTCCGCTACCTCCTCTTCCTCCATCAGAGACAGAGATTCTGATTCTTCGTCAAAGATTTCCTCAGGTTCCGAAAGGGAGATGGATTCTCCCCGCTGGATCTGAAACTCCGGTTCCCTCTTTTCCGGAACATTCTTTTCGGCAGCATTTTTTTTCGGGTTCCTTTTTTCTGACGGGTTATTTTCTGAGGCATTACTTTCTGAGGATGTTTTTTCTGAGGACAAAGCGGTTTTTCGTTTCTTTCTCCGGCCGGCGGGCTCTTTCACCGGAAGGATTTCCTCAGGGGATTCTCCGGAAAAATCTGAAAAATCCGAAATGTCCGATCCATCGCCGGATACATCGTCGAATGCATCTCCGAAATCATCCTCAGGGATGTCCGGTCCCTCCCCGAACACGCCGGAAGATACGGATTTCCCGGCATGATCCAGCACAGGCGGGGTCTGGAAAACGCGCTCCGTCCTTTTTCCCCGCACTGCGTTTCCTTTTCGGGAAGGAGAACCGTTGACGACCTCTTTTTCCTCCCGGTCCTCCTCCAGCTGCTCCAGCTCCTCCTCCAGGATTCTTCTGCGCTCCGCAAGGCGTTCCTCCCTGCGCTGACGCCGCTCCTGCTGACGGATCTCTTTTTTCAGCTCTCTCTCCGGCTGACCCTCCATATACCGCTCCTGTCCTCCCTGAACCAGCTGGAGGACGCCGTCCCAGAGACGCCCCGCGAACCCGAAGAAGGATCTCTGGGTGATCAGGATCAGGCATACCAGAAGCACCACGCAGATGATGATGCCGGAGCCGATCACTCCGAAAGCGGATGTGGTGGAAATGCAGACGGCTCCTCCCAGAATGCCTCCCCCCGTCTGATAGTCGGAGGAAACGGAATAATAGTCCAAAAGGGTGCTGCTTTTCACATAACCTTCGGTCACAAGCTGTACCAGACCGCAGAGAAAAATGAAAAACACCACCGCCGAAAGAATTTTTTTACAGGCAAGCGAATTATGTCTGTTGGATATGAAAAATGCCGTGCACAAAAATAAAAATACCGGAAACACATAAGCCATGAGTCCCATGATGCCGAAGGACACGGAGCTGATGACTCTCCCTGCGTCACCGCCCATCCCCAAATTCCCGATCATCATAAGTGCGCAGACCGCCAGCACGATCAGAAGAATGATCTCCGCCTGAAAGCCGCCGGACTGCTGCCTGCTCTTCCCGGTACTCCTGCCTTTTACGTTCTTTTTTCCGGTACCGCTTTTTCTGCTTTTCTGATTTTTAGATACTGCCATGTAATTGGCTCCCCTCCTGTTTCACGAAATCCATAAACCCGGCGCTTCCTTTTCAGGGAAGACAAAAGACCACCTGAACGGCAGACCGCCCTCCCTCTGTCACAAAAGAGAATCCTGCTCCCCAAAATTCTCCCCTTACAGTACGTAATTTCCTATGAGGGTGAAAGTCCCCGCCAGAAAACAGTAGTAGGCAAAATAGCGGAATTTCGTCTTATGTACCAGCTTCAGCAGAAACCGGATGACCGCCCGCCCTACCAGTCCGGCCGTCACAGCCGCCAGCAGACAGGCAAAGCCCCGTCCCACCGTCATACCGGACGCGGTAAAGCTCCCCGTTTCCAGAAGCATGGCCCCCACAATGGCGGGAACGGACAGGATATAGGAATACTTCACGGCAAAGCTTCTGGAAAATCCGCAGAGAAGAGCGGCGCACATGGTGAGCCCGCTCCTGGACAGTCCGGGAAACACGGAAAGGCCCTGGCAGATACCGATCCACATGGCGCTGTCGTACCCTGTGGCCCTGATGCCCTTCTTTCCGCCGCATCTGCTCATGTCCGTCACCAGAAGAACCACTCCCGTAATGAGAAGCCCGATCCCGGGGATCATGGGAGAAACGGCGCTCTTCACCGCCAGTCTTCTGGCCGTATATCCCAGAAGGGCCGTGGGGATCATGGATACAAGGAGCAGGGCGGAAAATTTCCGGTAATTGCTGTTTACGATCTTTGCGTAGCGGAGAGCGTCCCCCGTTCTCCGGTTATGAAAATAGAGGTGAAGATTCCCCAGCAGATCTCCTGCCATCCCAAGGGTTTCCTCCACCACTCTGCGAAATTCCCTGCGGAAGACGGTCAGCACCGCCCAGAGCGTCCCCACATGGAGCATGACTTCCAGAAGTCCTCCCGGACCTCTCTGCATTCCCAGTAATTTCTGCACGATGCATACATGCCCGAAGCTGCTCACCGGCAAAAATTCCGTGATTCCCTGTACGATTCCCAACAACACTGCATACAAAGCCGCCATATGTTTCTCCTGTGAACGGCGCTCTTTCGTAAGTCCGCCTTTACTTTTTTTGCCCACTGTCTAGGGTAGTATAGCACATCCGGAGAAAAGTTACAACAAAAAGGTGGCTGCCGAAAAACAGCCAAAAACAGCAGTCCCCTGTACGGCTGTACAGGGGACTGGTATATTCAGGTCATCTGACGAACGGATCTTCTGCCGCCGGCAGCCGTTCTTACATGGCTATCTTTGGCAGTCTCTCGTCGATCATGTTGGTCAGGTTATCGGTGCATTTCAGCTGGTCGATCAGCCTGCCGTCCGCAGCGGGAACCAGCTTCGCATCCTTGCAGGCGAGAACGCCGCCGTAAATCTGGCCGATCTCGGAATTGCGGTAGATGGGAAGCTTTTCGTTCATCTCGTCGGAGATATCCTGAACCTCATCGTAGGTCATCTCGATCTCATACACATGGGCCAGCTCAGCGGCTACTTCCCAGTTGGAGAATACCACATCCTCCTCCGCGGCTTCCTCCACAGCCTGCATCCTGCGCTCGGTATTGGTGTAGGTGCCGTATGTAGAAGCAAATCCGGTGCCGGGGATTACCACGTCTGCCTTGGCCGCGGTGTCGGTCATATGGGTATCGCATACTGCCAGGAATACCAGCTCCTTCAGGGCGTCTCCGTCGGGATCCTCACCGAAATCGATCAGGGCCTTCACGCCTTCCATGGCCTCAGCGCCGGCAGTGATGCCCAGGTCGATCAGACCCTGGCTGTTGTTCTTGGCCTTCAGCATCAGGATACCGTCGCGGGCCCTGCCGATATGTCCGGAAACAAGGGCGATGTCAGCCAGGAGCACAGCCGCGTCCACGGAAACCACGTTCTGCTGGTACACGATCATGGCTTTCTTCGCATTCGCATAGAGTTCGGCAACGGCTTTCACCTCGTCGCATACCGCGGCGCCTTCCACGGATGCCTTAAATTCGTCCAGACCTTCCAGTCCGGCGCCTTTGCCCATGTCGAGGAGGGCTTTGGCAACGCCTTTGAAGAAGGAGAGGCTGTTGTCGGTGACAACGGTCTTGTATGCAAATCTCATATGAGGCTGCTTATATCCCTCGGGGCTTACAAGGATCACCTTGGCTCCGTTGGCGGCGGCCTGTTTCAGTTTCAGGCGGATCACCTGGTTCTCTTTCGCGATAAAGCCTGCGCAGAGGATCACCTCCGCGGAGAGAAGCTCGTCGATGGTGTTGGGGGAGGCGTCCACTCCCAGAACCTTCTTCAGTCCGTTCTCCCTGTTGTTAAAGCAGAGAGTCCTGGCGCCGATGGAATCCGCAAATTTCTTCATCACATAGGCTTCTTCATTCGTATAACGGTCGGAGATGGAAACCGCCACAGCGTCCTTGCCGTATTTGGCAGCCAGAGCTTCCGCTTTTTTGGTCACCAGCACGAAGGCTTCATGGTAATCCACCTCTTCCAGCCTGCCGTCCTTTCTGGCCATGGGATCCAGAATCTTGCCGTCCACCGCGGCGCAGTCAAAGCCGAATTTGCCCCGTCCGCAGAGGAGACCCTTATTCACAGCGCCCTCTTTGTCCGGAACGGCCTTCACCAGCATATCGCCGTAGGTCTCCAGATGGATGGAGCAGCCCACGGAGCAGTGAGAACAGGTGGTATCTGTGGATTCCGTATCCAGCGGAACGGATTTTTCCAGAGAGAGACGTTCCTGAAGAGCGCCGGTGGGACACACGCTTACGCACTGACCGCAGGAAATACATCCGGTTTCCGCAAGAGGAAGCTCCAGAGCGGGCTTCACAACGGTGTCAAAGCCGCGGTGAACCAGACCCAGAGCGCCCACGCCCATCACCTCGTCGCAGGCACGCACACAGAGTCCGCAGAGGATACACTTGTTGGGATCTCTGAGAATGAAGGGATGCTCGTCGTGGTATTCCACTTCATTGATGTCTCCCGCAAAGCGCTCGGGCTGTACATTGTACATATTGGAGTAGGCGATCAGCTTGCACTCAAAGTAATCCTTGCAGCCGCATTCCAGACAGCGGTGAGCCTCGTTCAGAGCCTGCTCCTCGTCATATCCGAATACAACCTCGGTAAAGTTATCCTTTCTCTCCTCCGCGTTCAGCTGTTCCATAGTGGGACGGCACATTCTCTCCCGATCCTCGAAGGTCTTCTCGGTCACATCCGTCCTGGTCACATAGTAGTTGGGCTCATAGGGGATATTCTCTCCCCGGAGATAAGCGTCCACTACCTGGCAGCCCTTCTTCGCATCCGCGATGGATTCCACAGCGATGGAGATCTTGTCATTGCCGCAGTCGCCGCCTGCGAATACGCCGGGGATCGCGGTCATGAAAGTATTCTTGTCATAAATGATGCCGCCTTTTCTGGTGAGCTCCACGCCCTTGATGCCCTCTGCGTTCACCTTCTGGCCGATGGCCAGGATCACGGTGTCCACATCGATGGTCTCGGTCCTGCCCTCCACGGGAACAGGCGCGCGGCGTCCGGAAGCGTCCGGCTCGCCCAGCTCCATCACCTGGAGGATCATCTTGCGGCAGTGGCCGTTTTCATCGGAGATGATCTCCAGAGGATTGGTCAGGTTCAGGAAGATCACGCCCTCCTCCTCGGCCTCCTCGATCTCCAGCATATCCGCGGGCATCTCGTCTTTTGTTCTTCTGTAAATATTGTAAACCTTGTCCGCACCCAGACGAACCGCGGTACGGCAGGCGTCCATGGCGGTATTGCCGCCGCCGACGATGGCTACGTTTTTGCCAAGGTCGATGGGCTCGTTGCGCACAACTCTGCGCAGGAAATCGATACCTCCGATCACGCCGTCAGCATCCTCTCCCTTGCAGCGGACGCCGGTGGAAACCCAGGCGCCGATACCTACGCACACTGCGTCAAAGTCTCTGCGGATGGTCTCAAATGAAATGTCCTCGCCGATCTTCGTATTGGTAATCATGTCCACGCCCATTTTTTCCAGAACGGCGATCTCCTCGTCCAGAACCTCCTTGGGGAGACGGTATTCCGGAATGCCGTAGCGGAGCATGCCGCCCAGCTTGGGCATGGCCTCATAGATCGTCACTCCGTGGCCCATCTGACGAAGGAAGTATGCCATGGAAATACCATAGGGGCCGCCGCCGATGATGGCTACATTTTTTCCGGTGTCGGGATCGCAGTCGGGAACGAAGGGATCCTCGCCGAATTCGTCCGTATCCGCGGCAAATCTCTTCAGATTCGCGATGGCGATGGGCTCGTCCACCAGACCGCGGCGGCAGGCCTTCTCGCAGGGATGGGGACATACCCGTCCGATGGCGCCGGGAAGCGGAATGTTGTCCCGGATCAGCTTGATGGCTTCCTCATACTGGCCGTTGGCGATGAGGCCCACATAGCCCTGACAGTCGGTGCCTGCGGGACATGCCAGCATGCAGGGCGGACGGCAGTCGCCTTTATGGTTGGAAAGGAGCAGCTCCAGGTTCGTCTTTCTGGACTGGATCACGCGATCCGTGTTGGTGTGGATGATCATGTTGGGAGCGATCTCCGTAGCGCAGGCCTTCCAGAGCTTGGGGTTTCCCTCCATCTCCACCACACAGAGACCGCACGCGCCGTAAATTTCTGTTCTTTCATCGTAGCAGAGGGTGGGAATAAAGATATCATTTTCTCTGCAAACTTCAAGAATGGTCTGCCCGGGAAGCCCGAAGACCTCTTTTCCGTCAATATTTAATCTGAACTTGTTCACAGTCTGCACCTCCTATTAAACTCTCTTTACTGCGCCGAATTTGCAGGATTCCTCACACCTGCCGCACTTGATGCATACAGCGGGATCGATGGTGTGTTTCTTCTTCTTTTCTCCAGTGATAGCGCCCACCGGACAGTGTCTCGCGCAGGACGTGCAGCCCTTGCAGCTGTCCGTAATTTCATAATGAATGAGAGCTTTACAGGATTTCGCAGTACAGGTGTGGTTGTAAATATGATCCTCATATTCGTTGCGGAAATAACGGATGGTGGTAAGCACGGGGTTCGGCGCTGTCTGGCCCAGACCGCACATGGCGCCGTCCTTGATCTTCCCTGCCAGTTCCTGCAGGAGCTCGATGTCTCCGTCCTTTCCTTCGCCTCTGGTAATCCTCTCCAGGATCTCCAGCATTCTCTTGGTGCCGATACGGCAGTAGTTGCACTTTCCGCAGGATTCCTTTCTGGTGAAGTCCAGGAAGAATCTTGCCATATCCACCATACAGGTGTCCTCGTCCATTACGATCATACCGCCGGAACCGACGATGGCTCCTGTCTTGTTAATATCCTCATATGTAACGGGGGTATCGATGAGGGCCGCGGGGATACATCCGCCGGAGGGACCGCCCATCTGAACGGCCTTGAATTCCTTGTCGTTCTTGATGCCGCCGCCGATATTGTAAATAACTTCCTTCAGAGGCATGCCCATGGGAACCTCCACCAGGCCGCCCTTCTTGATCTTGCCGGCAAGGGCGAATACCTTGGAGCCCTTGGACGCGGAGGATCCTCTGTCCGCGAAGGCCTGTCCGCCGTTGGCGATGATCCATGCCACGTTGGCGTAGGTCTCCACGTTATTGATATTGGTGGGAAGCTTCCAGTAACCCTTGGCAGCCGGGAAGGGCGGTTTCAGACGGGGCATGCCGCGCTCGCCTTCCAGGGATGCGATGAGGGCCGTCTCCTCGCCGCACACGAATGCGCCTGCGCCTGCCTTGATCCGGATGTCAAAGCTGAAACCGGTTCCGAACAGATTTTTGCCCAGGAAGCCTTTTTCTCTGGCCTGAGCCATGGCGATCTCCAGACGGGCGATAGCCAGGGGATACTCTGCACGGCAGTAGATCACGCCCTCAGTGGCGCCTGCCGCGTATCCGCCGATGATCATGCCTTCCAGCAGGGAATGGGGATCTCCTTCCAGAACGGAACGATCCATGAACGCGCCGGGGTCGCCCTCGTCCGCGTTGCATACCATGTATTTCTGCGCGCCCTGATTGGACTTGATGGCGTTCCATTTAAACCAGGTGGGGAATCCGGCGCCGCCGCGTCCCCGAAGGCCGGAAACCTTGATCTCCTCGATCACCTGCTCCGGGGTCATGGAGGTGATCACCTTTTTCGCCGCCTCGTAGCCGCCCACCGCAAGGTACTCCTCGATCTTCTCGGGGTTGATCTTGCCGCAGTTTCTCAGAACGATCCTCTGCTGCTGGGATAAGAAGGCCTCATCCTCCTTCGGGATCACATATTTCTCAACAGGCGCGCCGCCCACCAGATGTCCCTCCACGATCTCGGCCACCTTGTCCGGGGTGCATTTTACATATCTGGCTTCCAGCGCGCCTTCGTCATTATAGACGTCCACGATGGGCTCCAGATAGCAGGTTCCGATACATCCGGTCTTATCCACCGTCACGCCGGTCAGATTCTTCTCAGCCAGGATTCTCTCGAACTCATTAGAGGTTTTCTTCGCGCCGGTAGCAATACCGCAGCTGCCCTGTCCTACAACAACCTTCATATTTCTACCTCCTATGCATTCTGTGCTTTGTAATCGTCAAGAATCTTCGTAACGGAAGATTTCGTCAGGTTTCCAAATGTTTCCTCGCCTTCGGTGGTCTTCACCATCATCACAGGGGCGAGGGAGCAGCAGCCAAGACAGGCCACATTATTCAGGGTAAACAGGCCGTCCTCCGTGGTCTCTCCATCCTTGATCCCCAGATGTTCGCAAACTGCTTCCTCGATCATATCGGAACCGTTTACGTGACAGGCAGTACCCTTGCAGAGCATGATCAGATACTTGCCGATGGGCTGCAGACGGAACTGTGCATAAAACGTAGCAACGCCATAGATTTTCGCAGGCATGATCCCGGTTCTCTCAGCGATGTAGTTGATCGCGTCCAGAGAAAGGTAACCATAGATATCCTGTGTCTGCTGGAGAATGGTGATGAGGCTGCCGGGTACTTTCGCATATTTTTCAAGCACCGGAGCCAGTTCTGCGAAATCCGCATTTGTGCCGTTCTGACATCCACACATATTGCTCATATGATTGTCCCTCCTGTAAATATTAATTTATAAACAAAAATATTCAGTCCAGAGCATTATACCACAAACGGGAGGACAATCAAAGCAAAAAGAATAAAATCTTGTGTAATTTTTTGTACAAAACTGTAAAAACCGCCCAAATCAGGGCTTTTTTTTGCTGTTTTCACATGACGGTCCAGGCTGGGAAACGCGCAGTTTTTCCCGTCTTTTTTCGTCGATGAGCTGGTAAAGCTTGGCCAGTGCCTCTTTCATTCCCCCTACCTCGTTGATCAGTCCTTCCTGTACCGCCTCCCGGCCCTCCAGCATGGTGCCCACGTCCTTTACCAGCTGTGTGGTGTCCAGCATCAGCTCCTCCAGACGCTGCTGGGAGGTGCCGGAGTGGCTGGAGATAAAGGTGGTGATGCGGTCCTGGATTTTTTCCATGTTCCGGTAGGTCTGGGCCACGCCGATGAACATTCCGCTGGAGCGCACGGGGTGGATGACCATGGTGGCACTGGGGACCACGAAGGAATAATCCGCGGAGACGGCCATGGGGACGCCGATGGAGTGTCCTCCGCCCAGCACCAGGGAAACCGTGGGGACGCTGAGGGAGGCGATCATCTCCGCGATGGCAAGGCCGGCCTCCACATCTCCTCCTACCGTATTCAGAAGGATCAGAAGTCCGTCCACGGTTTCGTCGTCCTCGATGAGGGCCAGTCTGGGAAGGACGTGCTCATACTTGGTGGTTTTGCTGTGGGAGGGGGCGGATTCGTGGCCCTCCACCTCGCCGATGATGGTGAGGAGCTCTACTCTGTATTTTCTGGAATTTCCGTTGAGGGTCACCTGGCCCATGTCCCGGATCTGGCGGTTTTCCTCATTCTTCTGCTGCTGGTCGTTCTTTTCTTCCTCTTTTTGGGGTTCTTCTTTTTGGGTTTCTTCCTCTTTCCGGATATTTTCCGACATAATAATACCTCCAGAATTTTAGTCCTGGAGGTATTATGTGTGAAATTCCGCGTTTTCATGCAGGGCTTTTCAGCCTGTCGCTGTGTTTGGCGACTACGACTTTCAGCACTTCAATGTCCTCGCACATCTGATCGTTGCGGTCCGCGGCTTTTTTATATCTTTCGTATGTACTGACGTAGCAGTTCTCAATGTTCTGAAGTCTGGGAATAACGGTGTGCTCCACGAGAATTTCCACCTTCGAGAAGCGGTTTTCCACCTTCGTGAACCGGCCTTCCAGCTTCGTAAAGCAGTTTTCCAACTCCGAAAAGCGATTTTCCAACTTCGTGAGGCGGTCTTCCAACTTCATGAAGCAGTCTTCCAACTTCGTGACGCGGTCTTCCAGCTTCGTGAAGCAGTCTTCCAACTTCGTGACGCGGTCTTCCAGCTTCGTAAAGCGGTCTTCCAGCTTCGTAAAGCGGTCTTCCAGCTTCGTGAGGCGGTCTTCCAGCTTCGTGAGGCGGTCTTCCAACTTCGTAAAGCGGTCTTCCAGCCCCGTGAGACGGTCTTCAATAGGCTGAAGTCTGGCGTTGAGGGTCTCATCCAGAATTCCGGCCCATTTTTTCTCTGCTTCGTCAAATCTTTCATCCAGCTTCACATCCAGCAGCTGCGAGATGGCAAGCAGATCCTCTTTCGTAAGTGTCATAAGCATCACACTCCTTTTTCAGATCCTGACAAAAGGAGTCTAACATACTCTCTCTGCTCATGTCCAGATAATTTTCAGACACCGTGCAAACTGGATAAGAATTTACAAAACATCGGTGTTTACTCGTCCCAGTTGTGCCACACATCCGTCACATCGTCATCGTCGTCCAGCATATCCAAGATTCTCTGGATATCCCTGATGGCCTTTTCGTCCGTAAGCTCCACATAGGTCTGGGGAACCATGGCGACCTGAGCTTCCAGCATGGGAACGCCCGCCTGCTCCAGCGCTTCCCTCACCGCGCTGAAATCATCGGGAGCAGTGAGAACCTCATAGCTGTCCTCCTCCTCGCTGAAATCCTCGGCGCCCGCGTCCAGCGCCAGCATCATCAGCTCGTCCGCATCCATCTCGCACTCTTCCTTGTCGATGACGATCTGCCCCTTCTGGTCAAACATAAAAGACACGCAGCCCTGCGTGCCGATGCTTCCGTTGCCCTTGGTAAAAGCGCTTCGCACATTGCCTGCCGTCCGGTTTTTATTGTCTGTCAGGGTCTCCACGATAATGGCCACGCCGTTGGGACCGTAGCCTTCATAGGTAGCGCGCTCATAGTTGTTCGCGGAGTCCGCTCCGGCTGCTTTCTTTATGCCTCTGTCAATGGTGTCATTGGGCATATTGTTGGCCTTCGCCTTGGCGATGACGTCCCGAAGCTTGCTGTTGTTATTGGGATCGGGTCCGCCTGCTTTCACAGCCATCACGATCTCGCGGCCGATCACCGTAAAGATTTTGCCCTTTTTGGCGTCATTTTTCTCTTTCTTATGCTTTATGTTTGCGAATTTTGAATGTCCTGACATACCTCTTCTCCTTTAGTCTCTTTTTCGTTTATTTTTTCGGCCCGCACCTTTCCGATGGTTTTGTTTCCAAGAGAAAGGATCTTAAAACGATAACCCATGGCAGTAATCTCCCGGTCCAGATCCTTTTCCGTGGGGATGTGTCCCAGAAGATGGGTGAGGTATCCGTTCAGCGTCTCAAATTCCACATCGCCGAAGGAGATGCCCAGTTTCTCCTCCACGTCCTCCAGATGGGCAAGTCCGTGAATGAGCACGCTGTTGTCCACCTGAGTATGGAAGGTGATGTTATCCTCGTCGTACTCGTCCAGAATATCCCCCACGATCTCCTCCAGGATATCCTCCATGGACACGATCCCGGAGGTCTGGCCGTACTCATCCACCACAACGGCCATAAACAGCTTCTTGGCCTGCATAACCCGGAACAGATCTCCGATGCTTCTGGTCTCCGGAATAAAATCGGCAGGGCGCAGAAGTCCCGGAAGCTCCTTCAGAGGCTTGAATCTGGCCCAGGGATTCCTGGTATAGAACTTCACCGCATCCTTGTAATGGATGATTCCCAGGATATCGTCCAGATCTTCGCCGTAAACAGGGTACCGGGATTTTCCCTCCTCCATCATCTGCTCCACCATCTCCTGGAGGAGAACCTCCTGGTCAAAGGCCAGCACATCCTTCCGGTGAGTCATAATGTCCTGGGCATCCGTCTCATTGAAGGATATGATGTTCTGGATCATCTCCGCCTCATTTTCCTCGATAACCCCCTGTTCATGGGCTTCATCCACAATGGAAATGATCTCCTCCTCCGTCACCGCGTCCTTCCTCTCGTCCATGGGCACCCCGAAGGGAAGGGCCACAAGCCTTGCCAGCCATGTGCTGAACATGGTAAAGGGATACAGGAGCACGACAAAAAGATGTACCGCCCGGACATGCCGGAACGCAAATTTTTCCGGCGAATAGGTACCCAGCCTTCGGAAGGTAAGAATTCCCAGAGATGCAAAAAGAATCACACAAAAAACCACCACCGGCACCAGCACGGGGAACTGTTTTATGTATCGCTGAAACAGACTTCTCATCCAGGGCACAAGAAAAACACCGGTACAGATGCCGGAGGTAATGACGATCAATGGAATCGCGTTGACATACTGAAGCGGCTGGTCGAGCAGCGACACGAGCAGCTTCGCCTTCTTATCGCCCTCCTCAGCCTTTTTCATGATCTCGTTCTCACTGATGTTTCTCACCGCTGCCGCAAATCCGTAAAAGATCCCGTCCACCCAGAGCAGCAGAAACAGCACCAACAGGCCCAATATGGGCAACGTACTGCCATCTTCCATAAATTTTTCTCTTGTTGCCTCCAAAAAAGAATTTTATTACTGATAAAATATAGCATCTTCCCGGACATTCGTCAAGAATCCCCGGGAAATTTACAGCATGACAGTATGAGAAGTTTGCCGTACGGACGCGGTCCTCACAGCAATTCAGAAGGTAAGCTCCAGGCTGATTTCCAGAGCGTGGTTCACCCGGTCCAGAAGCATCTGATCCAGGTGGCAGACTTTGTCCTTGAGTCTGCGTTTATCGATCGTGCGAAGCTGCTCCAGCAGAATGACGGAATTTTTCTCGATTCCGTAAGCGGAAGCGTCAATCTCTATATGTGTCGGCAGCTTTGCCTTATTCATTTTTGATGTAATGGCGGCACAGATCACGGTGGGACTGTGTTTGTTTCCCACATCGTTCTGAATGATCAGAACCGGCCGGACGCCGCCCTGCTCGCTGCCCACCACCGGTCTTAAATCTGCGTAAAAGATATCCCCTCGTTTGATTACCACACCATTCACACTCCGATTCTATTCCCGGCCAACGCCGTGTTTTCATACAGTGCTCCCGGAATCCGGAACGGACTTCAGAAGGAAATACTGTACTGAAATTAGTATTTCCACATTTTTCTGGCGTATTCATGAGTGGTATAGGAAAATTTACAGATAGATCCTGGGCACCCTTTTGCTGATATCGCAGGCAAACTCATAGGGGAACCTGCCCGACAGCTCTCCCAGCTCCTCCATGGTGATCTGCTCCTCTCCGTCACGGCCTATCAGCGTCACCTCGTCGCCGGGAATCACTCCCGGAATCCCGGTCACATCCACCATAAACTGGTCCATGCAGACCCGGCCCAGTATGGGCGCTCTCTGTCCCCGGATCAATACCTGGCCTTTGTTGGAAAGCAGTCTGGGATAGCCGTCCGCGTATCCCACCGGGATGGTCGCCACCCGGATCTCCTCCGGGGCCACATAGGTGCCGCCGTAGCTGACGGCGGTTCCCGGAGCCACTGTCTTTACGAAGGTTACGCAGCTTTTCAGCTCCATGGCGGGAATCAGCTTTACAATGTCTCTCTCCACCTCGCCGGAAGGATAGAGGCCGTAAATGGTGATTCCTGCCCGGACCAGGCTGAGATGGGCCTCCGGAACCCGGATGATTCCCGCGCTGTTGGAGCAGTGGCGCAGGGGAATGCTGATCCCGGCATGTTCCAGGGCGCCGGCAAAGCGCTCATAGCGCTCCAGCTGCGCCAGCGCGGGGGAGCGGTCATACTCATCCGCTCTGGCAAAATGAGTGAACAGTCCTTCTATCTCCAGGTTGTCAAGCCGGGCGATCTCTCTGATAACTTCAATACTCTCCGGCACATCGGCAAAGCCGATTCTGGTCATTCCCGTGTCAACCGCCAGATGAATATGTACTGTTTTTCCCTGCCGCCGGGCTTCCCTGCTCAGCAGGCGGGCCGAATCAAAATCGCATACCGCGGGGCGGATCTCCTGCGCCACAAGCTCCGGATAATCCTCCTCAAAGGTGATTCCCAGGATCAGGACAGGCTTTTTTACTCCCGCCTCCCGCAGTTCCAGAGCCTCCTCGGCCGTGGCCACGGCAAATCCCCAGATCTGCTCATCCTTCTCCATCAGATGAGCGATGGGCACCGCGCCGTGTCCGTAACCGTCCGCCTTGATGACCGCAACAATCCCGGCATGATTTCTGATATTTTTTTTCATTTCACGAAAATTATGGGCAATGGCGTCCAGAGACACCAGCGCTCTTACTCTGCTGTGTTTTTTCATAATAGTCTCCATCCTCAATGATCAGTTATGGGGCCTGCAGGAAGGTTTCTTTCCCCCTTCCGCCTCCAGTCTCCTCAGTACCTCCGAAACCGCGTCGGCCAGGTCTCCCGCCTTCATCCCCCGCTGTCCCTTTTTCCGGGCCGCAAGGTCTCCCGCCGTCCCGTGAAGCATCACTCCAAGGGCGGCCTTTTTCCCGCTGCCGGGATCCCTCTCAGGGCAGTCCAGGTACATGCAGCAGACGCCGGCAATCACGCCGGACAGCACATCCCCGCTGCCGGCTGTGGCCATTCCGGGATTTCCGGACAGATTGAAGAACAGCTGTCCCTCCGCATCCGCAGTCACGGTGCAGGCATCCTTCAGAACGCACACAGCCCCGGTCTCTTTTGCATAAGAAAGGGCGGTCTCCGCCATGCTTTTCCGGATTTCCGCGGCACTCCGGCCCGTCAGCCGGGCCATTTCTCCCAGATGGGGCGTCAGTATGACACGTCCGCTCAGATACGCCCTCCACTCCGGGTGTGCGCAGAGAAGATTCAGCCCGTCCGCATCCAGAACCACGGGCTTTCCCGCGGCGCAGGCCCGGGACAGAAACCACTCTGCCCGCGTCCCGCTCTCCTTCCCCGTTCCCAGGCCCGGTCCGATCACAAGAACGTCGCACCAGTCCAGGTTCTTTTCATTCTCCTTCTCCTCGAACCGGACGCTGAGCATCGCCTCCGGCAGAAGAGTCTGAAGGGGAACGCGGTTTTCCTCCGCGGTCTGAATCTTTACCATGCCTGCCCCCGCCCCGAAGGCGGCCGCAGCGCACAGGAACGCGGCCCCGCACATCCCGCTGCTTCCCGCCACCACAAGTACCTTTCCGAACGTACCCTTGTTTCCGGCGGCACGGCGGGCAGGGAGGCCATGGAGATCCTCTCTCCCCAGGGAAAATGCCCTGACAGAAGTCTGCCGTCCCCGGTAAATGCCGATGTCGGTCACCGCCACGCGCCCGGCGAATTCCCGGCCGGGATGAAGGCACAGACCGCGCTTTCGAAATGCAAAGGTGACGGTGAGGTCGGCCCGGAAAGCGATTCCCAATTCCTGACCCGTATCCCCGTCCACCCCGGAGGGGATATCCAGAGCCGCTTTTTTGGCAGGGGAGGCGTTCATACACCGGATGATCTCCCCCCTGGCCCCCTCAACCGGCCTGGAAAGACCCACGCCGAACATGGCATCTACTATAGTAGTATATTCATTCCACGCCGGATTCATCACAAAGGGCACCTGATAATTTTCGGCGATCCTCCATTGACGGGCCGTCTCCTCCGTCATGCGCTCCCGGGAGCCTGCAAAAAAGATTTCCGTCCGGACTCCCTGAAGATGGAGAAGCCGGGCCGCGGCTATCCCGTCGCCCCCGTTGTTTCCGCTTCCGCAGACCACCAGGACCCTCTCCTCCGGGCCCAGGAATCCGCGGTTCAGCTCCGTCACTGCGGACAGGGCCGCCCGCTCCATGAGCACGCAGGAGGGGACGCCCATCTCTGAGATCGTATACTGATCCAGATTCTTCATTTCCTCTGCCGTAACAATTGCTTCCATGTGTTCTGCCTTTCCCCGTTTCCGGCGTTCCAACGCTGCGGACCGCCGACGGACAGTTTTGTTATTTCAGGCAGATCGGGCAATCCATGCCTTCCCTGCCAAAGGAAAAAGCCGCCGCCCTTCTCCGCCCTTTTGCGGAATGCCAGGCTGCAGCCTTCTTTTTCAAATATACCGCCCGGTCAGAGGACCCTCTCCCCTGCCGGCTGATTTCCTGAATCTCCGGCGCCGCATCTGTCAGAGCCGGTTCCCGCCGTCTCCGTCCTCTCCCGCTCTGTTCACATGCTCCCGCCTGTACTGGCTGAGATTATAGGAAAGAGTCATCAGGCTCTCGGACAAATGCACATTCTCCACGATCACGTCGTCCGGCGTGTCCAGATCAATGTGTGCAAAATTCCAGATCGCCTTGATCCCATTATCGATGAGCAGCTGCGCCATCTCCCTGGCCCGGTTCTTGGGCAGGGTCAGTATGGCGATATCCACCTGGTTCTCCCTGAGGAAGAACGGCAGCTCATGAATCATCTGTATCTCAATCCCCCGGACAGCCATTCCCTCCAGCACGGGATTCACGTCGAAGATTCCCACCAGACGGAATCCCCGCTTCTCAAAATCCACGTAATTCGCCAGGGCCTGACCCAGATTGCCCGCTCCTAATATGATCATGGGATGCACACTGTCCACCCCCAGAATCTTTCCAATCTCCGTATATAGATAACGTACATTATATCCGTATCCCTGCTGCCCGAAGCCTCCGAAATTATTCAGATCCTGCCGGATCTGGGAAGCTGTCACGCGCATTTTTTTACTGAGATCATTGGAGGAAATCCGCTCCACGTTCTCCTCCATCAACTCCCCCAGATACCGATAGTACCGCGGCAGTCTCTTGATCACCGCTTTCGAGATTTCTTTCGCATCCAACTGTGCTTTCCCTCCTTACACTGCTGGTATTATTATAGCGAAACGACTTTTTAATGTCAATTTAGAGTTATGTTTTCCTTTACAAAGTTCCAATTTTCGATATAATGATGTACAGACCCCAAAAACGGAGGGATGAAAAGCCCCGCGGCCGGCCATCCCGCAATTTGATTCCGGAGGAATTCCAATGATACTATCCTGTCAGAGCATCCGCAAGGCCTTTGGAGAAAAGGTGATCCTGCGTGACGCCTCCTTTCATATAGAAGAACACGAGAAGGCCGCCCTCATCGGGAACAACGGCGCCGGCAAGACCACTCTGCTCCGCATGATCGTGGGGGAACTGAGCCCGGATTCCGGCAGCGTGGTTCTCTCCCATGACAAAACCCTGGGCTACCTGGCGCAGTACCAGGACATCCGCGGCCGCCACACCATCTATGAGGAGCTTCTCACCACCAAGCAGCACATCCTGGACATGGAGAACCGCATGAGGGCCATGGAACTGGAGATGAAGCACAGTCAGGGGGAGGAGCTGGAGCAGCTGATGAACGCCTACACCCGCCTCACCCACGCCTTCGAGCAGGAGAACGGCTACGCGTATAAAAGCGAGCTCACCGGAGTGCTGAAGGGCCTGGGCTTTCCCGAGGAGGATTTTTCCAAACAGATCGAAACCCTCTCAGGAGGCCAGAAAACCCGTGTGGCTCTGGGCAAGCTTCTGGTATCCAGGCCGGACATCCTGCTCCTGGACGAGCCCACCAACCACCTGGACATGTCCAGCATCACATGGCTGGAAACCTTCCTTATGAACTATCCGGGAGCCGTTCTCATCGTCTCCCACGACCGGTATTTTCTGGACCGGGTGGTGACGAAGGTGATCGAGATCGAAAACGGGGACCTGCTCACCTTCAGCGGCAACTACTCCGCTTTTGCCGGGAAGAAGGCGCTCATCCGCGACGCCCAGTACAAAGCCTACCTGAACCAGCAGAGAGAGATCAAACATCAGGAGGCGGTCATTGCCAAACTGAAATCCTTCAACCGGGAAAAATCCATCCGCCGGGCCGAGAGCCGTGAAAAAATGCTGGACAAGATTCAGCGTCTGGACAAGCCCGCGGAAATTCAGGACCGCATGCGCCTTGCCCTGGAGCCCCGCTTCGTCAGCGGAAACGACGTGCTCTTCGTGGATGAGCTCTCCAAAAGCTTTCCGGGGCAAACCCTGTTTACCCGTATTTCCTTCCAGATCAGGCGGGGAGAACGGGTGGCCCTCATCGGAAACAACGGAACCGGAAAAACCACCCTCCTGAAGATCCTGAACGATCTTCTTCCCGCGGACGCCGGTTCCTTCACCCTGGGCAGCAAGGTTCAGATCGGTTACTATGACCAGGAGCATCATGTCCTTCACTCGGACAAAACCCTGTTTCAGGAGATTTCCGATACCTACCCCACCCTTACGGAGACGGAGATCCGCAACATGCTGGCGGCCTTTCTCTTCACAGGGGACGACGTATTCAAGGAGATTTCCTCCCTCTCCGGCGGGGAGCGGGGACGGGTTTCCCTGGCCAAGCTCATGCTCTCCGAGGCCAACTTTCTCATCCTGGACGAGCCCACCAACCACCTGGACATCGCGTCCAAGGAGATTCTGGAGGAGGCTTTGAACAGCTACACGGGGACCGTGCTCTACGTCTCCCACGACCGTTACTTTATCAACCGGACCGCCACCCGCATTCTGGACCTGACCAATCAGACCCTGGTAAACTATATCGGGGATTACGACTATTACCTGGAAAAAAAGGAGGAGTTCACGGAAAAATACGCTCCTTCCCGGACCCAGGCCGGGGCTGCGGACCAGATCTCCGAGAGCCGCCTTTCCTGGCAGCAGAAAAAGGAAGAACAGGCCCGGGCCCGCAAGAGGGAAAACGATCTGAAAAAAACGGAGCAGCGCATCGACGCCCTGGAAACCAGGGACAGAGAGATCGACGAAACCCTTCTTCTCCCGGAGGTGTGCACCGACGTGGAACGGTGCACGCAGCTCAGTCTGGAAAAAGCGGATATTGCCCGGGAGCTGGATGAGCTTTATGAAAAATGGGAGGAACTTGCCTGAGGGCAAGCTTCTCCCATTTTATTACGCCTGTCTTTATTTCTCCAGTTCTTTTCTCACCGCAAGAATAAAATCCCTGCTGTTGAGGACCTTCGGATGCTTCAGGGTGGTGATAGCCGCCAGATCCTTCGTCATCCTTCCGCTCTCGATGACGGAGAGCGTCGCCTTCTCCAGTTTGTCCGCAAAAGCGGCAAGCTCCTGATTTCCGTCCAGCTCTCCCCGCTTTCTCAGCGCTCCGCTCCAGGCAAAAATGGTGGCCACGGAGTTGGTGGATGTTTCCTTTCCCTCCTGGTGGCGGTAATAATGCTTCTGCACTGTTCCGTGGGCGGCCTCGTATTCATAGTATCCCTGAGGAGATACCAGAACGGAGGTCATCATGGCCAGAGATCCGAAGGCGGAGGATACCATGTCGCTCATCACATCTCCGTCGTAGTTCTTGCAGGCCCAGATAAAGCCCCCTTCCGATTTCATCACCCTTGCCACCACATCGTCGATGAGGCTGTAAAAATAGGTAAGTCCTGCCTCTTCAAATTTTTCCTTAAACTCGGTCTCAAAGATCTCGCTGAAGATTTCCCGGAATCTGCCGTCGTAGGTCTTGGAGATGGTATCCTTGGCCCCGAACCACACGTCCTGATGGGTGTCCAGGGCATAGTTGAAGCAGCTTCTGGCAAAGCTTTCGATGGAGGACTCCATATTGTGCATTCCCATGGCTACGCCGGGCGCTTTGAACTCCTGCACCAGGGCGCGTTTTTCCTCTCCGTCCTCACTGGTGTACACCAGCTCCACCTTTCCCGGTTTCTCAATATGGAACTCTGTGTTCTTATAGATATCCCCGTAGGCGTGACGGGCCAGGGTAATGGGCTTTTTCCAGTTCCGCACGCAGGGCTCGATGCCCTCCGCCACAATGGGAGCGCGGAACACCGTGCCGTCCAGAATGGCGCGGATGGTCCCGTTGGGGCTTTTGTACATCTTCTTTAAATGGTACTCCTCCATCCTGGCCTTATTGGGAGTGATGGTGGCGCATTTTACCGCCACGCCGTACTTTTTCACAGCTTCCGCGGCGTCCACGGTAACCTGGTCCTCCGTCTCGTCCCGGTGAGCCAGTCCCAGATCGTAATACTCCGTATTCAGGTCGATAAAGGGGAGAAGAAGCTCCTCCTTGATCATGCTCCAGAGAATTCTGGTCATCTCGTCTCCGTCCATTTCCACAAGCGGAGTCTGCATCTGTATTTTTTTCATAAATTCTCCTTTCCGCCGGCACAGCATCCCTACGCCGCCCGCCGGGGGCTCCGGCGGACGGCCCTGTTCCTGCATCTCTGACGCTGTACAAAGTCAGCGCTTAAAATTTCCTATAGTATTTTAGCGAAAAACCATATACCCGTCAATGCTTTTATACAAATGTCCGGCAGGCGGAACTGAGCGGTTAATGGAGCGGGAGCGCGGCATACCCCGGCATTTCCCTCCGCCGTCAGAGCTTCAGAAATCTGTCCAGATTAAATTTTCCCCAGCCCTGCTGGTTCCTGGGAAGCCCCAGATCATCCGCGCTGTCCCGGAGCATCATTTTGATCTCCACATTGGTAAGGCGGGGATCCTTCTCCAGGGCCAGGGCAGCCGCGCCGGAGATCAGAGGGGTGGACATGGATGTCCCGCTTTTCATCCCGTAGGGGGTGCCCTCCCCGGGGGAGCAGGAAATGATCTGACAGCCCGGGGCCACAATATCCGGTTTGCACACGCACTCGAAGGTGGGGCCCCTGCCCGACACGGCGGCGAATCCCTCCATCATATCGCTGGAACCCACGGTAATCACCTTTTTGCAGCATCCGGGAGCCGTGACGCTCCCCGGACGCGGTCCCTGATTCCCCGCGGCGGCCACCACCACCAGTCCCTCGTCCCACAGCCGCTCCACTCCCCGGACCAGAAGATCCTGATCGTTCCTGGTCCTGTAGGTCGTTCCCACTGAAATATTTACAACACGGATTCCATACACGTCCCGGTTTTCCAGAAGCCAGCGGAAAGCCCGCAGCACATCCTCCCTGTTCCCGTTTCCGAAACGGTCCAGCACCTTCAGCGCAATGATGCTGCAGCCCGGGGCGACTCCCTGAAACCTTCCCCCGGAAAGGGTTCCATCGCCTCCCAGAATCCCGCAGACATGGGTTCCGTGCCCATTGTCGTCATAGGGCTGCTTTTTATAGGAAAGAAAATCGGCAAACGCGCAGATCCTGGTTCCAAAATCAGGATGGGGACAGATTCCTGTGTCCAGGACAGCTACTCCCACGCCCCTGCCGGTATATATTCCGTCACTCATGATCTATCTCCACCGATTATCTCACTATATAAATATTCATAAAAAATCAAATTTGACTCAGGAGGCTCCCCCGGGCGCCCGGAATTTTCAGAATATTCCCCGTAAATTTTCTCTGGCCTTCCCATAGGGGATGTGTTAAAATGTGCTTTAGTTTGTCAGCGCATTCATGCAATAAATCAGCTGCTCCCATCTCCCGGCAGGAGAATGATCGGGCAGGAAATCACATAAACATACAATATACGGAGGAATTTTAAATGAGTGAACGAATTACAGGACATACAGAGCTTCTGACACTGATGGCGTACCCCATCCGCCATTCCAAATCCCCGGCCATGCACAACGAGGCGGCCGCCTGTCTGGGACTGGATTACGCCTATCTCTGCTTTGACGTGGATCAGAGCAATCTGAAGGAGGCCATCGCCGCCATGCGCGCCCTGAAGGTCAGGGGCGGCAATCTTTCCATGCCCAACAAAATCGCCGCCATGCAGTATCTGGACCGTATCTCCCCGGAGGCTCAGATGTGCGGAGCGGTGAACACCATCGTCAACGACGACGGCGTGCTCACCGGCTATATCACCGACGGAATCGGCTACATGCGCTCTTTAAAGGACGCGGGCATCGACGTCATCGGCAAAAAGATCACCGTGGTCGGGGCCGGCGGCGCGGGCAAGGCCATCGAAGTGCAGGCCGCCCTGGACGGCGTGAAGGAAATGTCCATCTTCAACCGCCGGGACGAGTTTCATCAGAGAGGCATAGATACCGCCGCCATGCTGAACGAGCAGACCGGCTGCAAAGTATCCTTCTACGACCTGGAAGACCTGGACCGCCTGAAAGCCGAAATCGCCGACAGCTGCCTTCTGGCAAACGCCACCTGCGTGGGAATGAACCCGCTGGAAGGCCGGACCTACATACCGGATCCCGGCTTTCTCCGTCCGGATCTCGTGGTCACGGACGCCATCTACGCCCCGGAGGAAACCGCCCTGCTGAAAATGGCCCGGGAGGCGGGCTGCAGAACCCTCAACGGCCAGGGAATGATGCTCTTCCAGGGAGCCGCTTCCTTCAAGCTGTGGACGGGAATGGATATGCCCATCCCCCATATGAAGGAGATGCTCGGCTTCCGGTGGTAGAACCTGGAGGGGAAAATACCGGCAGCCAGCCCGGGAATACGGAATTTTCTGTCCGAATGTCAGTTTATGCATAATCTGCAGTAAAATGCCAATACTGGAAATAGTATTCATCGACGGAGGGACGCTATGATTCCATTGTGTATTTTACTATTCCTCGTATTTTTTCTGCTCCAGGCCCTGGTGCTGTTCTGCTGCCTGGCGGCCGGAAACGATCCGGTTTCCCGGGAACTGTCCGATCTGGAGCAGATGGAATTTATCTCCCGGTGGAACCGGATTCACCGGAAAAGCTGAATTTCCCCTTATGCAGAAGCCTTTTTGCCCTCCATGTCGTTTTATCAGATAATTGAGTTAAAGTTCCTCGACATCACATGCAATTTTTATCATAATGGTGAGAAAAACGAAAGGAGAACCATTATGAGCACATTTTCAAATTTATCGGAACAGTATCTTGATTACTGTCAATATCACAAACAGTTATCCCCCAAGACGGTAAACGCCTACCGTCTGGACCTGAAATGCTACGAAACCTTCCTCGGACAGGCCGATACAAAAGCCTACGCGGACAGGGACGTTCTCAACAGCTACATCCATCACCTGAACGTCACCTACGCCGCAAAAACCGTCCGGCGGAAGCTTGCAAGTCTGAAAGCGTTCTTCCGGTACCTGGTGTTTGAAGACATTCTTCCCGCCCATCCCTTCGCCCGAATCAACGTCAATATCAAGCAGCCCCAGCCTCTTCCGAAGATCATCCCCCGTAATGTGATGGAGGATTTTTTCAACTATCTGTACAGGGAAAGAGACAATACCTATACCAAATACAGGAGAAACCTGATCCTGCGGGATATCGCCATATCGGAGCTTCTTCTCGCTACGGGAATGCGGATCTCCGAGATCTGCGGCCTGAAGAAGGAGCATCTGAACATGAAAAACAGAACCATCGACATCTGGGGAAAGGGAAACAGGGAGCGTATGATCTTCATCGACAATTCCTGCGTCATCCGGGCTCTGGAGGAATACATCCGGCGGGTTCAGCCCCAGATCAACGAGATCGGGTACATATTCATCAGCCGTATGGGAAAGCCCATGACGGACCAGGCGGTCCGGCTGATGCTGAACAAGTATGTAAATGAGGCGGCCATTCACTTTCACATCACTCCCCACATGTTCCGCCACACCTTCGCCACCATGCTTCTGGAATCCGACGTGGATATCCGTTATATCCAGAAGCTTCTGGGACATTCCTCCATCACCACCACGGAGATCTACACCAATGTCTCCATCGCAAAGCAGAAGGAGATCCTTGCGGTGAAGCATCCCCGGGACAAACTGACCGTCGCCGTCTGAGTCCGGCCATATGCAAAGGAGCAGGCGGACGGGCGAAAGCCGCCGAGGAGCATCTTATTGGAGTCCGCATACTGCGTAAGAGAACAGCGGCCAGAACCGACACGGCCGCCGTCTCCAGTCATTTGAGTCCGCATACTGCGTAAGAGAGCAGGGCACCCGCCCTGCTCTCTTACGGTATCCGTTTCCCGGAACATATCCCGGACACAGGCGGCACGGCCGCGCCGCCTTTCACAATTTCTATTGAGTTTACAAAAGTCTGACAACGATGTTATATGATGAGCATCGCATCCCCGAAGGAAAAGAACCGGTACCTCTCCTTCACGGCCTCCCTGTACGCCCGCATAATGTTCTCTTTCCCCGCAAGGGCCGAAACCAGCATCACGAGGGTGGACTCCGGAAGGTGAAAATTGGTGATGAGACCGTCGATCACTTTAAAGCGGTAGCCTGGATAAATAAAGATGTCCGTCCACCCGCTTCCCGCCCGGAGAAGTCCCGACTCCTCCCCGGCGGACTCCAGGGTGCGCAGACTGGTGGTGCCCACAGCGATCACCCGACCGCCCTTCTTTTTCGTCTCGTTCACCAGCTTTGCCGTGGATTCCTCCACCATATAAAACTCGGAGTGCATGTGATGATTCTCCACATCCTCCACCTTCACTGGCCGGAAGGTTCCCAGACCCACGTGAAGGGTCACGGGCGCGATGGCGACGCCCTTCGCCTTCACCTCCTCCAGAAGCTCCTTCGTGAAGTGCAGGCCGGCCGTAGGAGCCGCGGCGGAACCGTCCTCTCTGGCATAAACCGTCTGATACCGGTTTTTATCCTGCAGCTTGTGGGTAATGTAAGGCGGAAGGGGCATCTCCCCCAGCTGATCCAGAATTTCCTCGAAAATCCCCTCGTAATGAAACTGAATATGGCGGTTTCCCTCCTCGCCGATCTCCAGGATCTCCCCGGTCAGGAGACCGTCCCCGAAGGATATCTTCGCGCCGGGGCGGGCCTTTTTGCCCGGCTTCACCAGACACTCCCACACATCCTTCCCCAGGCGCTTCAGAAGAAGAATCTCTATGGCGGCGCCGGTATCCTCCTTATGTCCGTACAGGCGGGCGGGAATCACCCTGGTGTCATTGATGACCAGACAGTCC
This sequence comes from uncultured Lachnospiraceae bacterium, assembly GCA_947626985.1. Classification (GTDB taxonomy): domain Bacteria; phylum Bacillota; class Clostridia; order Lachnospirales; family Lachnospiraceae; genus Blautia_A. The sequence continues at coordinate 109,694 of CANQUG010000002.1, forward strand.
CCCTCCCTCAGGTAATCCAGAATATCCCGGAAATGCCGGTGCTCCAGGGAACCGTCCTTCAGGGAAAGATGGAGGAGCCTGGAAGCGCTCCGGTCCTCCAGCGGGTCCTGGGCGATCAGCTCCTTAGGCAAATCATAATAAAAATCTGACGTTTTCATAGTTCCTCCTGCTTCCTCTCCGCCTTCAGCCAGGCCCACTCCTTATTGGTGAGATCCGCCTTCTTCAGAAGATCCGGCCTGCGCTGAGCAGTTCTTAAGATCGACTGTTCCCTGCGCCATTTGTCAATATTGGCATGGTGGCCGGAGAGAAGGATGTCCGGCACGCGCCTGCCGTGCCACTCCTCCGGCCGGCTGTACTGGGGATACTCCAGCAGGTTTCCGGCGAAGGACTCCGTCTCCCCGGACTCCTGATTACTGAGCACACCTGGCACCATCCTGGAAATGCAGTCCATAAGCACCATGGCGGGAAGCTCCCCTCCCGTGAGCACGTAATCCCCGATGGACACATAATCCGTCACAATCTCCTCCAGCACCCGCTCGTCGATCCCCTCATAGTGCCCGCAGAGGAAGATCAGATCCTCCTCCCCGGCCAGCTCCGCCGCCATGGACTGGCGGAACACCTGCCCCTGGGGAGTAAGGTAGACCACTCTGGGCTTACGCTCCAGCTTTTCCGCCACGGACTGCCAGGCCAGGTACACCGGCTCCGCCTGCATGAGCATCCCGGCGCCTCCCCCGTAGGGATAATCATCCACCTTCTGGTGCTTATTGAAAGCAAAATCCCGGATGTTCACCGCCTCCAGGGACAGACGGCCCGCGGCGATGGCCCTCCCCGTGATACTGGTGTTCATGCCGTTCAGAATCATCTCGGGAAATAAAGTCAATACATGAAAGTTCATTTACAGCAGTCCCTTCATCAAATGCACGGTCATCCGGTTCTCCTCCGGGCTCACATCCAGAATGCACTCATGAATGGCGGGGAGGAGCACCTCCCTTCCGTCCTTCATGGTCACCACGTACACGTCGTTGGCCCCGGTCTCCAGCACATCCTTCAGAGTCCCGAAGGGCGCGCCGTCCTCCAGCACCACATCCATCCCCAGAAGATCCGCGATGTAATACTCGTCCTCCCCCAGCTCCTGTCCCTCTTCCCTGGGAATCCACAGATCCCTGCCTCTGTATTTCTCAATCTCATTGATATTGTCGATCCCCTTAAATTTCAGGATAGCCAGGTTCTTAAAGAACTTTACGTTCTCAATTTCCAGCCTGCGCAGTTCCCCGCCGGCGTCCAGAAGCACATACTCCAGCTCCAGAAAACGCTCCGCATCCTCCGTGGTGGGGTAAACCTTCACCTCGCCCCGGACGCCGTGGGTGGTGGTGATCACACCCACCTTCAAAAAATTCTCCATCAAACGCTCCTTTCCGGACAGAACCTCCGTCCGTCCCGCCTGTCTCCTCCTTTGACAGCCGAATCCCGTATACAAAATCAGGAGCCATGACGACCACAGCTCCTGAACTCTGTTTTATTGAAGAATGTCTACTACCACTTTTTTGCTGCTCTTGGAAGAGGCTGCTTTCACTACGGTGCGGATGGCTTTCGCGATCCTGCCCTGACGCCCGATGACCTTCCCCATGTCGGAGGGGCCGACCTTCAGCTCAATGATCACAGAATCTTCTTTTTCGGTCTCTGTAACAACGACTTCATCCGGATTTTCTACAAGAGATTTTGCAATTACTTCAACTAATTCCTTCATTACATACCTCCCTGTACTGCCCCGCAAGGAGCTTTACAGGAACACCAGCGGCATTCCTGCTTTTTATTTCTCAATACCGGCCATTTTGAAAAGTCTTGCAACCACATCTGTAGGCTGAGCGCCGTTGGCAAGCCATTTTTTGGCTTCCTCCTCATTCACCTTGCATACGCTGGGCTCCACGTTGGGATCATAGGTGCCGATCTCGGCGATGCATCTTCCGTCACGTTTGCAGCGGGAATCCGCCACAACGATTCTATAAAAAGGTGCTTTTTTCTTACCCATTCTTCTCAATCTGATCTTTACTGCCATGATTCTTTTCCTCCATTATTCATGATCTTTTATTTTTTATTTCTGAAAATTTATTTAAAAGGGAAGCCTGAAGCCGCCTCTTTTTCCAGCTTTTCCGCCCATCATTCCGGGCATCTGCTTCATCATTTTTTTGCTCTGCTCAAACTGCTTTACCAGACGGTTCACCTCGGTGACGTCCACTCCGGCGCCCCTGGCGATACGATTCTTCCGGGAAGTGTTCAGAACGGAGGGATTGCTCCGCTCCCTGGGCGTCATGGAGAGAATGATGGCCTTGGTGCGCTCCATGGCCTTCTCGTCGATCATGTCCTCCAGGTCCTTCATCCTGCTTCCCACTCCGGGCAGCATGCTTAAGATGCTTCCGATTCCTCCCATCCTGTTCATCTGCTCCATGCTGGTGAGGTAGTCGTTGAAATCGAAATCCATCTTCCTGAGCTTTTTCTGCATCTCCAGAGCCTGCTCCTGATCCACCGAGGCTTCCACCTTCTCGATGAGGCTCATCACGTCCCCCATCCCCAGAATCCTGGAAGCCATTCTCTCCGGATAGAACTGCTCCAGATCCGAAAGCTTTTCTCCCATGCCCACGTAAAAGATGGGCTGTCCGGTCACCGCCTTTATGGAAAGGGCCGCGCCGCCCCTGGTATCGCCGTCCATCTTGGTGAGGATCACGCCGTCGATTCCCACCTTCTCGGTAAAGGTTTTCGCCACGTTTACCGCGTCCTGGCCGGTCATGGCGTCCACCACCAGAAGAGTGGCGTCCACCTGGATGCTGGCCTTGATATCCGAGAGCTCCTGCATCATGTCCTCGTCAATATGGAGACGGCCCGCCGTGTCGATGAGGACCACGTTCTGCTGATTCGCCCTGGCATGCTCCACAGCCGCCTTCGCGATGTCCACGGGACGCTGTCTGTCCCCCATGGAAAAGACCTCCACACCCTGCTTCTGGCCGTTCACCTGGAGCTGAGTGATCGCCGCGGGACGATACACGTCGCAGGCCGCCAGAAGGGGACGTCTTCCCCTGGACTTCAGCTTCCCCGCAAGCTTGGCCGCCGTGGTGGTCTTGCCCGCTCCCTGGAGTCCCGCCATCATAAGGACGGTGATCTCGTTGCCCGGCCTTAAGGGAAGCTCTGTGGTCTCGCTGCCCATCAGGCTTACCAGCTCATCGTTCACGATCTTGATCACCATCTGGCCGGGATTCAGGCCGTTCATCACATCCTGGCCCACAGCCCGCTCCTGCACGGATTTCGTGAACTGCTTTACCACCTTAAAATTCACGTCCGCCTCCAGAAGAGCCATTTTTACTTCCTTCAGAGCGATCTTTACATCCTCGTCCGTGAGGCGGCCCTTGCTGCGAAGCTTCCGGAACACATTCTGCAATTTTTCTGTCAGACTTTCAAATGCCATGGATCATAGCTCCTCCAATATTTGATCGGAAATATCCGCGATCTCCTGCGCCTGATATTTCCCGGCAAGCTCATGAATCCTCTTCACCTGCCGGCGGATATTCAGGAATTTCTCCACCAGATGGAGCTTTTCTTCGTAGTCCTCCAGAATCCTGTTGCAGCGCCGGATCATATCGAAAACGCCCTGCCGGCTGATCCCGAACTCCTCCGCAGCCTCGCTGAGGGAGGAATCCTCCAGCACGACGCTCTCATACACCTGCTTCTGCCGGTCTGTCAGAAGCTCGCCATAAAAATCATACAGCAGCGTCTGCTCCACAAATTTCTCCATCTTCCATCACCTTGGGTATCATACCCCATTTGTACCGGGATGTCAAGTAAAAGTTCTTTACAAATTTTCTTGACATCCCTCCCCGAATCCTTCAAAATAAGAGTGTTCTCACAGAGCGGGCGGCAGAACCCTGCCGTTTTGCCGCAGAACATACGACAATCCTGCTGCCGGAGCGATCCGGCGGCAGAAACGAGGTGAATATACAATGAAGACGATCATAATGGCCGGAGGAAAAGGAACGCGAATCCGTTCCGTGTCCTCCGATCTGCCCAAACCCATGATTCCCGTCAACGGAATTCCCGTCCTGGAACAGGAAATTGAGATGCTGAGGCGTCAGGGCTTCGACGACCTCATCCTCACCGTCAGCTACCTGGGTTCTGTGATCATGGATTACTTCGGGGACGGCAGCGGGATCTCCCCCGCCACCGGGAAACCCTTCGGCGTAAAAATCACATATTATTATGAAGAAACTCCTCTGGGAAACGCAGGCGCGCTGTTTAAGCTGAGAGATCAGCTGACGGAGGACTTTCTCCTGCTGAACGCGGACGCCGTGTTCGACGTGGATTTTAACAGAATGCTGGCTTTTCACAGAGAGAAACAGGCTCTGGTCACCCTGTTCACCCATCCCAATTCCCATCCCTATGATTCCGGGCTGCTTATCGCGGACGAACATTCCGCCGTCCTCTCCTGGCTTGCCAAAGAAGACCCGCGTCCTCCCTATTACAAGAACAGAGTGAACGCAGGACTTCATATCCTGTCCCCCCGTGTTCTGGATATGGCGGGGATAGACGGGGAACGGATAGGGACCCTGGATCCCTCCACCGGAAAAACGATCCGGGCGGACCTTGACCGGCAGATCCTCAAGCCCCTCGCTGGGACAGGCCGGATGTTCTGCTATGACAGTCCGGAGTACGTGAAGGACATGGGCACGCCGGAGAGATTTTACGCCGTGGAGGCGGATTTCGCCTCCGGCCGGGTCCGGGCCAGAAATCTCCGCAACCGGCAAAAGGCCATATTCCTGGACAGGGACGGAACCATCAACAAATATGTGGGATTTCTTCGCAGACCGGAGGAATTTCAGCTTCTGGACGGAGCGGCGGAGGCCATAAGAAAAATCAACGGAAGCGGATATCTGTGCATCGTGGTCACCAACCAGCCGGTGATCGCCAGAGGGGAAGTGACGGTTCCTCAGCTTACGGAAATCCATAATAAGATGGAAACTCTCCTTGGTCTGGAGGGCAGCTACATCGACGGTCTGTATTACTGCCCCCATCATCCCCATAAAGGCTATGAGGGCGAGATCCCGGAGCTGAAGATCGACTGCGAATGCCGCAAGCCGAAGCCCGGCATGCTCCTGAAGGCCGCGGAGGATTTCAACATCGACCTGGGACTCAGCTACATGGCCGGCGACAGCGAACGGGATATTCTGGCGGGCAAAAACGCCGGCTGCAGAACCGTTCTCATAGGAGAAGGGGATTTCGGACAGGATCTGACCGTAAAAAGCCTGCTGGAGTTTGTGAACATCCTGACCAGTCAGGAACCATAAAAGGGACTCTGAAAAAAGATATTCTGAAAAGGACAGCGCAAGTTCCGCGAGGGAACCTGCGCTGTCGGTATGTCTGCCCTGCAGATCAGGCAGAAAAGCCGAAGCTCAGTTCAGCCGGCATCTGCCTCCGGAAGGCTTTAAAGTCCCAGATCAGACAGTTTATTCATATTGTCCCGTTTAAAATCCATGGAAGAATGAATATAGCGGTTCAGCGTAACGGAAGTATTGGAATGCCCCAGAATCTCACTGAGACTTTTCAGTTCAAACCCCGCCTCTACGCATCGCGTGGCGAACGTATGGCGCAGGGTGTGAAAATGCACTCCCTCCATGCCGCATTCCTTCGTATATCTCCTCATCCGGTACTGGAGAGTGCGGGGCTCCATATAGTGATCCGTCCCGGTGAGAAGATACACCTTCGTATTATCCGGCTTCATCTTCATACATAATTCCATGATGCTTTCCGACATGGGAATGACCCGGGAGGAGGTCTGGCTTTTCGGATTTCCGATCACCACCCTGGTCCTGCCTTTGTCCTCTCCGGAGGTGTCTTTCAGCCTCTGCATCGTGGAATCGATGCGGATCGTCCTCTCCTCCAGAGAGATATTCTCCCATCGCAGGGCACAGAGCTCACCGATCCTTATTCCGGACAGCAGCGCCAGCAGAATACTGAACTTGCAGTTGTCCATATCCGTCTGAAGATAGTTCACAAAACGGCGCTGCTCCTCCAGGGTCAGAATGCGCGCCTCCTTCTTCTCCTCCCTGGGATACTGGATCTCCACAGCCGCAAACACACCGGGGTGCTTCCTGGAAGCGTATTTCAGCACTGCATGAAGAACCATCAGGATATCCTTCACCATTTTCGGAGACAGCTTTTCCTCCAGCAAAAGCTTCTGTTTAAAAACCTCCACGGTATCTGTGGTAACGGCGTAGGGATAGTACTCCCCCAATCCGGGCAGGATATGCCGGCGCAGACAGAGTTCGTATTTCACAAAGGTCGATTCCTTCACTTCACAGCGCTGCATTTCCAGCCATTCATTGCAGAAAAATTCAAATTTCCAGTTCCTTTTCTTCCCCATAAGAGGAGCGTTGTTCATAACGGCTATTTTGGCTATCAGGGCCTTTTCCTTGGCCTCCCTGTAGGTTTTGCCGTAGCAGAATCCGTACCTGATCTTGCCTGACACCTCATAGCCCTTCACATATCGGGCTTCCCACCGGCCGTCCTTACGCTTGAAAATGTTTTCTCCCTTTTTTGACATGACTTTTTCCTCCTTTCATTTTCCGGAAATACCGTCATATTGCGTCCGTCCGTCACACAGCGGCGGAAATCCGACGGCAATTTTCCGGGTGCTGCAAAAAAGTTTGACGTAATATATAAAACTTCCCGGCTGCCCGTTTGACTATATGAAATTTCATTTATTTTTTAATTTTCGTGTATTTTTAGCATAAATAGCAGATATTTTATTTTGATTTTCAAAAAAGTCGCTATTATTCGTCCTTTTTTAGTCTGATTTTCTATATATCTCCAAAAAAAGTCAATCCGGATGAAGCGTTTGCATAATAATATGCAAATTTTTCCCGGAATTTCCCATAGAAAAAGGCTGCCTGATTCTCATAAAAAGAATCAGACAGCCGGTTTCACGTTCTCAAACCAGATTGTTCTTCACATCCTCCGCCTCAAAATCGAAGATACACCTCTCATAGGCGTTGATGATATGGGTGTCTTTATATTTATCGTATCTCTTGTGCTTCAGGCCGTAATTCATATGCACATGCCCGTGGAGAAAAAACTTCGGCTTATATTTTTCCATCAGTTCCACGAAGGTCTGAAAGCCCTGATGAGGCAGATCCCGCCCGTCGTTCAGCTGATAGGCCGGCGCATGGGTCACCAGAATGTCAAAGCCGCCGTAGCGGAGGAGCTGAAACCACAGCTTCCGCACCCGCCTGCGCATCTGACGCTCCGTATACTGATACTCTCCGTCCTTGTACCGCATGGAGCCTCCCAGTCCCAGGATCCGCACGCCGTCGTGCACGTAAATCCGGTCGTCGATGCATACGCAGCCGTCCGGCGGGATCTTCTGGTACTTCTCATCATGATTCCCGTGAACATACAGAAGGGGAACGGAGGCAAAGGTCACAAGAAAGGACAGGTACCTGGGATCCAGGTCCCCGCAGGAAATGATCAGATCAATTCCGTCCAGCTTCCCCTCCTCGTAAAAATCCCACAGATATTTGGATTCCTCATCTGCAATCGCCAGTATCTTCATACGCAGCTGATCATTCCTCCAGACTTTTTTCTATTCCCTGCTGGGAGATCACCGGTTTCGCCTTTTCCTGAAGCTCCGCCGCTTTGGGAATGGACCCGGTCACATTCTCCGCAAGCCAGCTCATATTGATGATCTCCTCCGGGGAGAGACTCACCTCCGGATCCCCCTGAACCATTCCCTCCTGGGAATACAGAATGCCGGAGAAGGGATTGAATTCTCCCGTATGTATGGTTTTGTTCAGCAGCTCGATCAGGCGCTTCGTACCGATGGGAAGGTTCTGGGAACAGATCAGATCGATCACCCCCGCCGACATTCCCCACCAGTAATTGATGGCTTTGGGAGACGAATTTTTATCGTCGTATTTCCATGTTCCGTCCATAATGGTGCGGATCAGCCGCTCATAAAACCTGCCCCAGTGCCACACAGGCATGGCCAGACTGTGGGGAATATCCTGCTCCAGCCTGTAAAGGCCGAAAAATCTGGAGCCGTCCTCAGGAATCACCATATCCTTGTCCGATATAATGGACACCTGATTCCGTCTGAAATTTTCCATATAGTCCGTATCCTTCCTGGTGGACCATTCCAGGTATACCTCTGCTCTGGGATTGATCATCCTGGCTCCCAGAGCAAAGGCGTTGATATTGGAAATGGCCCCGTAAAGAGGATAATCCGCAATATATCCCAGCCGGTCGTTCTCCGTCATGGCCCCGGCTATGGCTCCCATCAGGAATTTCGCCTCGTACATTCTGGCATAATAGGTCCTGATGTATCTGTGGCTGAGGTTCAGGGAACAGTTCAGAATGCGGACCTCCGGATGATCGATGGCGGCCTTCACACTGGCAGGGGCAAAAATCGGACTGGTGGTAAAAATAAGATTGCATCCCTTCGCCACGGCGTCCTCGATGACAGCTCCCGCCTGATTCTCATCCACATTCTCGTAATAAATGGTACTGACCTCCCTGGGGAAGGTCTGCTCCAGGTGAAAACGCCCCAGTTCATGGGCATACGTCCAGGCGGAGGACATGGGCGTTCTGGCATACACGAAGGCTATGTTCAGCTTCGGAGAGCTTATGGGGAGCAGCCGGTTCAGAAGAGGCTTTTTCTCCGATCCGGGATCCATCTTCAGATCAATGGACTTTCCGTCCTCCCCCAGCTCATATTCCTCCCAGCCCCGGGCCACCAGCTCGCTGATCTCCCCGGAGGTTTTATTTGCCACTTCCCGGTAACCGTATAAGGTAATGAAAGACAAAAAGGCGTCTCCGGCGGTAATGGTCAGCTTCCCGCCGCTCCTTTCGTTAAATTCGGCGCTGAACCTGGTATAGACGGAGCTGAATTCCAGGCGCTCATCGTCCGACCAGGGCTCTCCCGGCTTTTTCCCCACCGCCTCCTGAAGCTTCCGAAAGCTTCCCAGCCTGGAAAACCAGATATAATTGATCTGGGACGCCTCATAGAAGTCCACGAACTCGTAGTAGATCTTATTTTCCTTCTGCTCTGTTCTGGGGGGAAGAATTCTGATCACGTTTCCCGGAATGGAAACGGCATTAAAATACTTCAGAACGCTGACCCTTTTATTCCCCTCCTCCACATAGAACTCGTTCATATATTCATAGGCCTTGATGGGATCCCGGATTCCCTCCTTCACATGGCTGGCGCAGAGGCGCATCCACTTGTTGGAAAACTCGGAGCCCTCCCGGAGAATAGGCATAAAGTTTCCGGAGAAGGCGTTGCTCCTTCCGCCGGTCTTGGTTCCCACGATCTGATCCATGGGAATCTGCACCAGGCCAAGGGACACCTCCTTATAATGGCCCCTGGAAGGAAGAATATCGTCCAGCACCTTCAGGGTGGGCTGCAGCCCTTTCAGAAGACGGGTCTGGTAATCCTTTTTCCCGGCCTTATATGCTTTCATATAATCCTGCACGTCAATGGTCTCATCCAAATCGCCCATATCCATCTCGTCTTTCTCTCCTTTCTGTCCTGATCCGCGGCCTTCCGGAAAAAGGCCGGCTTTCTGCCATCCTCTACAGATTCGCCCGGATCACTCTTGGCCGGAAGCCGCCGTCCTCCAGAGCTCTCACGATCTCATTCTTATGGTTCGTTCCGTAAGCCTCCATGGTGATCTTCAGTTCCACGGCAGCGTTGCGGTTGGTGCTGACGAACTGGTTGTGATCCAACTTGATCACGTTCCCCTGCTTCTCCGAGATCACGGTGGCCACCCGGACCAGTTCCCCGGGACGGTCCGGCAGCAGCACGGAAACCGTAAAGATACGGTCCCTCTGAATCAATCCATGCTGCACCACGGAGGACATGGTGATCACATCCATGTTTCCGCCGCTGAGGATGGAAACGATCTTTTTATTCTTTATATCCAGATGGCGGAGCGCAGCTACCGTGAGAAGTCCGGAGTTCTCCACCACCATCTTGTGATTTTCCACCATATCCAGGAAGGAGACGATCAGCTCGTCGTCCTCCACCAGGATCACATCGTCCAGATTTTCCTGGAGATAGGGGAAGATCAGCTTTCCGGGAGTCTGAACGGCAGTGCCGTCCGCGATGGTATTCACCTGGGGCAGGGTCACGGGTTCCCCCTTGGCAAGGGAGGCTTTCAGACACGCGGCTCCTCCCGGCTCCACCCCGATCACTTTGATATGGGGATTCAGAAGCTTCGCCAGAGTTGCCACACCGGCGGCCAGCCCGCCTCCTCCCACAGGCACCAGAATATATTCCACCAGAGGCAGCTCCTGAATGATCTCCATGGCAATGGTTCCCTGTCCTGTAGCAACTGCCGGATCGTCGAAGGGATGAATGAAGGTATAGCCGTTTTCCTCCGCCAGCTGCAGAGCATAGGCGCAGGCTTCATCGTACACATCCCCTTTCAGGATCACCTCCGCGCCGTAGCTCTTCGTCCGCTCCACCTTGATCAGCGGAGTGGTGGTGGGCATCACGATCACCGCCCGGACGCCGAATTCCTGAGCGGCATAGGCCACCCCCTGGGCATGATTTCCCGCGGAAGCAGTGATCAGGCCCCGATCCCTCTCCTCCTGGGAAAGGGTGCTGATCTTATAGTAGGCTCCCCGAACCTTATAGGCTCCCGTTCTCTGCATGTTCTCCGGCTTAAAATACACCTTGTTTCCCGTGAGATCCGAAAAATAGTTGCTCTTGATCAGCTTCGTCTCCTGAGTGATCCTTTTGACAATTTCCGACGCTTCCTCAAAGCTCTCCAATGTAAGCATATCGTTCCTCCTGAATTTATTCATATCTTCCTAAGCGTTCACATGAAACAGCGCGTCCACAAAGGCGTCGGCGTCAAACTTCTGCAGATCCTCAATACTCTCGCCCACGCCGATATATTTTACCGGAATATCCAGCTCCGACTGGATGGCCACCGCGATGCCGCCCTTGGCCGTTCCGTCCAGCTTCGTGAGAATGATTCCGTTGAGCCTGGTAACCTCCGCAAACTGCCGGGCCTGGGCCAGGGCGTTCTGCCCCGTGGTTCCGTCCAGCACCACCAGAGTCTCCAGATAGGCCTCCGGGTACTCCCGCTCCAGGATCCTGTAGATCTTCCGGAGCTCCTCCATCAGATTCTTCTTATTATGAAGGCGTCCGGCCGTATCGCAGAGGAGCACGTCCGCGTTTCTGGCCCTGGCCGCCGCTACCGCGTCGTAAACCACGGAGGCGGGATCCGCTCCGGGCTGACCGCCGATGATCTCCACTCCCGCGCGGTTCGCCCACTGGGTCAGCTGCTCCCCCGCGGCCGCCCGGAAGGTATCCGCGGCCGCCAGAATGACCTTCTTGCCCTGATCCTTCAGTTTTCCCGCAAGCTTGCCCACAGAGGTGGTCTTGCCCACCCCGTTTACGCCTATGACCAGAATCACGGATTTCCGGTTCTCAAACTCGTACTCCGTGCTGTCCACTCTCATCTGATCCTTGATGCTGTCAATGAGAAGCTGCTTGCACTCCATGGGATCCTTGATATGCCGCTCCTGCACCTGAGCTTTCAGCTTCTCAAGGATAGAAGAGGTGGCATTGATGCCGATATCGCCCATAATGAGGATTTCTTCCAGTTCCTCATAAAAATCGTCGTCAATGCTGGAATATCCGTTGAAGATCGAATCAAAACCGGCCACAATATTGTCTCTTGTTTTGGCGAGGCCGCTTACCAGACGCCTGAAAAAACCTTTCTTTTCCTCCGCCATACTTTAAATCCTCCTACCTGCTCAGCTGATTTTCCACCAGATCCACGGATACCAGAGTGGAAACCCCCTTCTCCTGCATGGTGATTCCGTACAGTCTGTCCGCCGCGTTCATGGTACCCCGTCTGTGGGTTATTATAATAAACTGTGTATTTTTCGTCAACTTCTGAAGATATCCGGCAAAGCGCCCCACGTTGGAATCATCCAGAGCCGCCTCGATCTCGTCCAGCAGACAGAAGGGCGACGGCTTCAGATTCTGAATGGCAAAAAGCAGGGCGATGGCCGTGAGCGCCTTCTCCCCTCCGGAAAGCTGCATCATATTCTGAAGCTTCTTTCCCGGGGGCTGGGAGATAATGCGGATGCCGGCCTCCAGAATATCCTCGTCCTCCTCCAGCTCCAGGGTTCCGTGTCCTCCGCCGAAAAGTTCCCGGAATGCTTTATTGAACTCTGACTGGATATCCCGGAACTTTTCCGTAAACTGCCTGCGCATCCCCTCGTCCAGTTCCCGGATGATCCCCTCCAGAGTCTCCTCCGCCTTTACCAGATCCTCATACTGACCGGACAGAAAGGCATGACGGTCCGACAATTCCGCGAATTCTTCGATGGCGTTCACATTCACCGGTCCCAGAGCACGGATCTCCTCCCTGATCTGACCGATCTGCCTGCGCATGGAGGAACGGTCGTCCAGCTCCTCCCTGCGGTATTTCACCGCCGCATTGGGAGTCAGCTCATATTCCTCCCACAGATAGGAAATCCGGGCCTCCTGGCGTTCGTCCTCCTTCTCCATCTGACTTTTCAACCGGAAGCTCTCCTTATCCAGAAGGCCGATTTTTTCCGAGAGCTCGTCCCGCTTCTGAAAAAAGGACCTGTACTCCCTGTTTTTGGCCTCCTGGCTTTCCTTCAGGGCTTCCAGCGCTCCAAAAGCGGAAGCCTCCTTCCCGGCGCATTCGTCCGCGGACGCCTGCAGCTCCCGGATGGCCTCCTCCTTCTTCTGCATCTCCTCCCGTCCCTGGCTCAGAATTTCATGGATTTCCTCCTTCTCCCGAAGAAAGCTCTCCTTCTCCTCCCCGAGACGCGCGAGATTTTCCTGCTGAAAGGCTTCCTTCTGCTCCAGACCGGAAGCCTCCAGCCGGATATCGTTCAGCTTCTGAACGGATTTTTCATCCTCACCGGCCCACTCGTCCAGCTCTCTCTGCTTCTCCTCTATAAATTCCTTCAGCTCCCGCTCGTCCTTCGCGGAAACCTCCAGTTCCCTCTCAATCTGAACATGACTCTCCGTAATGCCCTCCAGCTGCCGTTTCATCTCCTCCTGCTCCCGGCGGATCTGTTCAAAGCTCTGCTGAACTTCCTTCTCCTTCTCCTCCGTCTGGGCCAGATTCATCCGGGCAGTATTCTGGTCTACATACTGCTGCCGCAGCTTTTCCTGAAAATCCGCTATGGTATCCCGCAGCACATTCCGTCTGCTCCTGTTTTCATCGATGGCCTTCTGCATGCTCTCCATATCGGACTTCAGAAGTCTTACGCTCTCCTCCAGTTCCTGGATCTCACGCCTTCTTCCCAGGAGATTGCTGCTGTTTTTAAATGCTCCGCCCGTCATGGAACCGCCGGGGCTTAAGGATTCCCCCTCGATGGTGACCATCCTGAGACTGTGCCGGAATTTCCTTCCGATGGCGATGGCATGGTCGATGTGATCCACCACCAGAACGCGCCCCAGAAGATGCTTCACGATTCCCCCGTACTCGGGAGCGGCGTCCACCAGATCGCCGGCGATTCCGATCACCCCCGGCTCCCTGAGAGCCTCCTTCTGAGGGAACTCCCCCCGGCCCTCCACGCTGTCCATGGGAAGGAAGGTGGCACGGCCGTACCGGTTTTTCTTCAGAAACTTGATCATTCTTTTGGCGGTTTCCTGGCTGTCCGTGACAATGTTCTGGATACTGCCTCCAAGGGCGGTTTCCACCGCCACCTCGTAATCCTTCCGCACATGGATCAGATCCGCCACAACGCCCCGGATCCCGGGATTTCTGCTCTTCTGCTCCATCACCCTGCGGATGCTGTTGCCGTAGCCGTCATAGCGCTCCGTCAGGTTTTTCAGGGATTCCAGTCTGGACTCCTCCCGGTGATAGGCCACCTGGCCGATCTCCATCTGAGCGTTCTGTTCCTTCAGCTCCTCCTGAATACGATGTACCTCCTCATCCAGCCGCTCACACTCCTCATTCATGGAGCGGATCAGAGCGGTAATGGCGTCATGGCTGTCCTTCGCCTTCTTCCTCTCCTGCTTCAGGTCCGCCTCTTCACTTTTCAGGTTCAGAAAGCGCTGGCTGATCTCCGCCTTCCGGATCTCCATCTGCTCCAGCATGGTATCATAACGCTGGGCCTCCCCCCTGGTGGTGGCCCGGCTGTTCAGCAGCTCAATGATCTCGTTCTTTCCTTCCTCCACGGCGCCGGAGCATTCTTCCATATTGGAGCGGATCCTCTGAAGATTCTCCTCCTCCGCCTTCAGCTTCTTTCGGATCTGGCGAAGACTGTCCAGAAGCGCTCCTCTCTCCTCCTCCAGAGCCTCCCGGGACTCCTCCCTCTTTTTCAGCTCCTCCTGAATGGTCTCCAGACGCCTCTGGTAATGCTCCTCACTCTGTCTGCCGGAGGAAATCTGCTCCCGCAGCACATTGATCTGTCCTTCCTGCTGCTGCTTGCGGAGGACGTTCTGCTGAAGCTCCTCTCTGAGAGCCTCCATCCTGCCGTTCAGCTCTTCCAGTTCCTTCTCCAGGCGGTCGTACTCCGTCTTCGTCTGATCATAGGCAGCCTGATGCTCCGTCAGTTCCCCCTGCACGCCGTCATACTTTTCTCCCAGTTCCTTCAAGAGCTTCTCTGAATTCTCATTTTCCAGCAGAAAAAGATTCACATCCAGCTCCCGAAGCACATCCCGCCTGGCCAGATACACTCTCGCGGCTTCCGACTGCTTCTTCAGAGGTCCCAGCTGCCTGGTCAGCTCGCTGAGAATGTCCGTGACCCTCACAAGATTCTGCTTCTCCTCCTCCAGTTTCCTGAGAGTGGCCGTCTTTCTCCGCTTGAATTTCACGATTCCCGCGGCCTCGTCAAACAGCTCTCTCCGCTCCTCCGGTTTTCCGCTGAGGATCCTGTCGATCTGGCCCTGGCCGATGATGGAGTATCCCTCTTTGCCGATGCCCGTATCATAAAACATCTCGTTGATGTCCCTGAGGCGGCAGGCGCTGCCGTTGATGAGATACTCGCTCTCCCCGGAGCGGTAAAGACGTCTGGTCACGGTCACCTCATTGTAATCCACCGGAAGCTTGTGATCCCCGTTATCCAGGGTGATGGCCACAGAAGCGTAGCTCAGAGGCTTCCTGTTCTCCGTACCGGAAAAGATCACGTCCTGCATATTTCCGCCGCGGAGCTGACGCGCGCTCTGTTCTCCCAGCACCCAGCGGACCGCGTCGCCCACATTGCTCTTGCCGCTTCCGTTCGGCCCCACGATGGCGGTGATGCCGTTGTGAAACTCGAAATTGATCTTCTGGGCGAAAGACTTAAACCCGTAAACTTCAATACTCTTCAGATACATGCTCCACCTGCTGCCGTTTTAATCTGAGGATCACCTCGTAAGCCGCCGCCTGCTCCGCGGCTTTTTTCGTATGCCCTGTGCCTCTGCCCGTCACTTCCCCGTCCACGACGGCCTCCACGGTAAAGTATTTATTGTGATCCGGTCCGTCCGTGCGGACCAGACGGTATTCCACCGGTCTCTTCCCTTTTTCCTGAACCAGCTCCTGGAGGGTGGTCTTGCTGTCATAAAAGAGCTGCTTGTGCTCTATATCATTCAGGATAAAATTCAGCACAAACTCTTTTGCGCTGGCAAACCCACCATCCAGATAAATCGCTCCCAGCAGGGCCTCCGTGGCGTCCGAGATAATGGAATCCCTGTTCCTGCCGCCGGTGAGATCCTCCCCCCTTCCCAGGAAAAGAAATTCCGGGAGTCCGAAGGCTCTGGCGCAGAAAGCAAGACTGGGCTCGCACACCAGGGAGGCTCTGCGCTTGGTCAGCTCTCCCTCCGGAACATCCGGGTAAGCGCCAAACAGGAAATCGCTGCTGATCAGCTCCAGAACAGCGTCTCCCAGAAACTCCAGGCGTTCGTTGCAGCCGCCCTTTCCCAGCTTTTTTTCGTTTGCATAGGAACTGTGAGTGAGCGCCTGCTCCAGAAGTCCCTCGTCCTTAAACCTGTATCCGATCCGTTGCTCCAGTTGTTCCAGTTTTTCTGTTTTTATACTCAAATTCATCTCTCCCATCCGGTACCTGAAACCCGTCCTCCCCGCCGCCTGCCCTTTTGCCGGCTTCCGGCAGAGGCTCCGGTGTTCAGACACCCTTACGCACTTCTTATCGTCTCGCGGAGCTTTTCCAGCGCGTCCCTCACCGTCCGTATCTCTTCCACGCTCACATTGTCAAGCTCGATGTCATAGACTTCCTCGATCCCCATGAGGATCTGAAATACATCCAGAGAATCCGCCCCCAGATCATCCACAAAAGCGGTTTCCTCCGTAATGCTCTTTTCATCCACGTTCATCACATCCGCAATAACGGCCCTCAGCTTTTCAAATTCCACGGATACAACCTCCTTCCGGCGCTTTTCCCGCAGGCTGACGCAGCGGTTCCGCCTGCCCGTCCCGGACTTCCTCTCAGGCGGTTTCCTCCTGATCGTTAATCCGTTCCGCAATCTTCTCATTGATTTTCTGCTGTTTAAACTGCACGCACTGGAATACGGCGTTTTTGATCTCCACGGCCACAGCGCTTCCGTGGGTCTTCACCACCAGTCCCTTCAGGCCCAGAAGGGGCGCGCCGCCATGCTCGCTGGCGTCAAAGGTTTTTAAGGTTTCCTTCAGAGCGGGCTTCACCAGAAGAGCGCCCATTTTGCTCCGGAAACTGGACATCATCCCGGCCTTGATCTTTTTGATAAGCGCGGCTCCCACGCCCTCGTACAGCTTCAGGATCACGTTTCCCACAAATGCTTCGCACACGATGACGTCCGCTCCTCCCGTGGGGATATCCCTGGCCTCGATGCTCCCGATAAAGTTCAGGCCCTTGCAAGCCTTGAGAAGGGGAAATGTTTCCTTTACCAGGGCGTTGCCCTTCTCCTCCTCGGCTCCGTTATTGACGATGGCCACTCTGGGATTTTTTATTCCCACCACGTGTTCCATATAGATGGATCCCATCTTGGCAAACTGCACCAGATGAGAAGGTCTCGCGTCCACATTGGCTCCGCAGTCGATGAGCAGCGCCACTCCGTCTGTGGTGGGAATCAGAGGGGCAAGAGGCGGTCTCTCCACGCCTTTGCTTCTGCCCACCAGAACCTGTCCCCCCACCAGCACAGCTCCTGTGCTGCCCGAGGAAACGAAGGCGTCGGCCTCCTGTCTCTTCACCATGTTCAGGCCCACCACGATGGAGGAATCCTTCTTTGTGCGGATGGCCTTCACCGGCGGCTCCGCGGTCTCGATCACCTCCGACGCATGGACAATCTCGATCCGCTCCTTCGGATAATCGGAATATGCGGCAAGCTCCTTCTCAATCACATTCTGCTGTCCCACCAGAATCACGCGGATATCCTTCCGCTCTCTGACCGCTTCCACCGCGCCCTTAATGGGTTCCGCAGGAGCATTGTCCCCTCCCATGGCGTCCACAACAACTCTAACTGTTTCTTCCATATTCATCCTCCTCCAAACTCTATGTCACATCATACTAAACAATAACCCGGAAAGTCAATAGAAGGGCTTAAATTCCCGTCCCGGCAGCGGGAAGCGCATCCGGAGAAATACCATCCAGCGCTTTGCCGTCCAGAACGGCCTCCGCCAGCGTGTCTCCGCGGTAGGAAAGCTTCAGGGAGAAAAACGGGGCGTCCTCCTGCAGCAGCTTCAGAAAAATCAGATCTCCTGTCCACAGATTCAGCTTCGTGAGATCTTCCCTGTTCACCCAGGTGAGAATCCCCTCATCGCATTCCTTCAGGGTACCCGTGAAGCCGTCCGCCGTATACAGGCACATGTATTCCGTCCCGTATCCCTCCTGAAAAAAGGTCACGATGCCCCGGAATCTCCAGGAGGTGAGCGTCAGCCCCGTTTCCTCCAGGACCTCCCTGAGAAGACATTCCTCCGGGCTTTCTCCCGGAGCAAAATGGCCTCCCACTCCGATCCATTTGTCCTTATTCACGTCATTCTTCTTTGACACCCGGTGCAGCATCAGATACTGCCCTTCCCGTTCGATATAGCAAAGCGTGGTCATGGGGTGCTTTTCCATTCTGTTCCTCCTTCCTCCCTGGAACGCCAGGCGTGTTCTTCTTCCGTTTCAATTCGGGCTTCCGTTTTTCTGAGCCTCTATCCGTTCCGCCAGATCCGTGAGATAGACCCACCGGTCCATCTTTTCCTCAAGAAGCTTCTCCGTCTGTTCCTTCCGGACCGTAAGCTCATTAAGCTTTCCTGAGTTGGTGGCATTTTTCATTATCTCTCCGTCCAGCCGCTGAATTTCGGCTTCCAGATCCGCGATCTCCTCATCGATCGCTTCATATTCCTTCTGTTCTTTAAATGTGAAGCGCAGCTTCTCCTTCCGGTTCTGATTCCGCCCCGACAGGGAGTTTTCCTTTTTCTGAGCCTGACGGCCGGGTTCCTCCCTTCTCTCCTCCTCGGAGGTCTCCTGGCTTTTCCGCTCCAGGTAATCCGAATATCCCCCTTCATACTGACGGATATGGCCCTCCCCGTCGAATTCCAGAATTCTGTCGGCCACATTGTCCAGGAAGTAGCGGTCGTGGGACACCGCCACCACGATTCCCGCGAAGGAATTCAGATAATCCTCCAGAATGGTCAGAGTGGGAATATCCAGATTATTGGATGCTTCGTCCAGAAGAAGCACATTGATGTTCCCGCAGAGCACTCCCAGGAGATACAGCCGGCGCTTTTCTCCTCCCGACAGCTTCCCCACAGGGGAATACTGCATGTCGGGGGTAAACAGGAAGCGTTCCAGCATCTGGGAAGCGCTGATCTTTCCCTCCCGTGTGGAAATATATTCCCCGATCCCTCTCACATAATCGATCACCCGCATATTTTCATCCATCGGCGGCTCCTCCTGGGCAAAATATCCAATGCGGATGGTATCTCCAAGCTGAATCTCCCCCTTCTCCGGCTCCAGCTCACCCGCCAGCAGCTTCATGAAGGTGGTCTTCCCGCAGCCATTGGGACCGATCACTCCTACCTTCTGATTTTTCAGAAATATGTAGCTGAAATCGTCCAGAAGCTTTCGCCCTCCCAGACTCCTGGTGACATGATGAAGCTCGATGGTCTTCTTTCCCATGCGCGTCTCCGCGGAATCCAGCTCCACCATCCGTTCCTGCTCCGGACCGGAGGCGTTTTTCAGCTGTTCCAGACGCTCCAGACGGGCCCGCTGCTTGGTGCTTCTGGCCCGGCAGCCCCGTTTCGCCCATTCCAGTTCCATGCGGAGAATACTCTGGCGTTTTCGCTCCGCGGCCAGCTCCATCTCCTCCCTGGCGGCCTTCAGCTCCAGAAATCCCGAATAATTGGCCTCATACTCATACACCTGTCCGTGACTGATCTCCACGATCCGTCCGGCGACCCGGTCCAGAAAATAACGGTCATGGGTCACCATAAGAATAGTTCCCCTGAATCCTCTCAAATATTCCTCCAGCCAGCGGATCATGGAGGGATCCAGATGATTGGTGGGCTCATCCAGCAGAAGGACGTCCGCGTCGGCGGCCAGCACTTTTGCCAGAGCCGCCCTGCGCTTCTGTCCGCCGGAAAGCTGCGCGACGGGAAGCTCCATCTGAGCGATTCCCAGCCTGGTAAGATTGCTCTGCACCTTCCACAGTTCCTCCCCTTCCCCTCCCCAGGAAGCCAGTGTGGCCCCCTGGGGAAAGACGGGATTCTGAGGAAGATAAGCCAGTTTTAAATTATTCTGCCGGACGACGCTTCCGGTATCCGGCTCCTCTTCCCCCGCGATCATTTTTAACAGAGTGGATTTTCCCGTTCCGTTGATCCCGATGATGCCCACCCTGTCTCCCTGCTGAATTCCCAGAGAGATACCCTCAAAAACCTGTTTATCTCCAAAAAGTTTGCTGACCTGCTCCAGATTTATGATATTCATTCCAGACTCCTCTGTAAGCGCCGGTATGTCCGGCTTTTCTTTGCTTCTCAATAGTAAATGATTTTTTCCGGAACGTCAACGTCTGGCAGGAAAAAAGCAAAACGGTTCCTCACGCATACCTCACGAAACAGTCTCTGTTCCCCAGGGGATGGTATTTTTCAGCACGTCGCTGTGGGAATATCCGTCGCAGCGCCCTGTCTTATTAAAAAATGTGAGAGCGGCGTCCCTGTTGTCCAGGGTGAGAACCGCCGTTCCCCAGGCGGTTTCCCTGGGCAGTCTTCCGTATCCCGGTTCCGTACCGGCGGTAATCGTCACATTCGCCGTATCCGCCTGCACTTTCTGCAGATAATAGCGCAGCACCGGCTTTTCATACACTTCATATGTGCCCAGAGGAACATTCCGGAAGATGATTTCCATCACGCCGTATCCGGCTTCGTCCCTCTCGTAGCCTCCCGGGGAAAACCTCAGATAATTTTCATACTTTCTGACGCATCCCTGCTGATCCCTTCCCTCCGCCGCAAAGCGGAACACCGGGTTTCCATGCGCCCACAGAATTTCGTCCTCCGGAATCTTTTTTACTATCCGGATGCTGCCCGTTGGAAGACGCTCCGGATCATTTTCCGCAGTGAGACTTACCAGAGAGTTTTCCCCGGACAGAAGAATTTCCTGCTCCCAGCTGCCGGTGTAGCCCGGCGGGCTCTTCGTTTCCAGAAGCTTAAATCTTCCCTGATTGTCCGCGGTGATCTCCAGAAGCTCCGTCTGATATTTTTTCTCCTCACTGATATATTTCACCGCGGATTTTTCTCCCAGCGTATCTTCATACCTCCGGGACAGGGAATTCCACTGACAGACTTTAAATTCCGCACCTTCCAGTTTTTCCCCTGTAAGGGAATCTTTTTTGATGATTTCCGCCCGTCCTTCGGGAAGTTTCACAGGCGTATTTTCCACTGTGTACTGAAGCTGTACATCCCCGGCCGAAATATCCAGTTCCCTCTCCCAGTCTCCTTCATAACCGGAAGGATTTTTCGTTTCCCGCACCAGATAGCGCCCTGCGTTTTTGTCCGTAACAGTGAGCTCCCCGCTGGAATAAAGCTCCGCGTTTTCATCGTATGTGAAGAGCGTGCCTGTCCGGTCATATGCTCCCTTTTTTCGGTCATACTCATAAATGGTAAATTCTGCCCCCGGAAGAGGACTGCGGGATTCGCTGTCAATTTTCCGTATCTCCACCTTCTTCGTGAGCATGGGAGTATTTTCCACCTGAAAGGTGAATCTTTTCTTTGTGCCCGTTTCCTCCAGCACAAAATCTCCATGCCAGGAGCCCGTATATCCCGCGGGATTTTTTGTCTCACGGACCCTGAATTTTCCCATATTATCCTCTGTAAACTGCAGAATCCCCGAGACGTACCGGCGGGTTTTGCTTTTATAAATCAGCTTTTCCACCAGGACGCTGTAATCTTTTTTCTTTTCGCTCCATGCATACACAGTAAATTCCGCGTCGGAAAGATGCAGGGAGGTCCCCTCCGCCAGCTTCTCAATGAGAACCCTTCCTCTGATATCCGGCACATCCGTCACCGGCACTTCCATCAGCCGTCCCTTCTCCGCTCTGGCTGTATAGTCCCTCGTATCCAGAAGATATCCCTCCGCCGCCTCCGTTTCCCGGATCTTATATTTTCCCGGGATCAGAGTCTTAAAAACTATTACTCCTTTTGGGGTGGTGGTTCCCTCCCCCACCACAGTGCCGGCACGCACCCGCAGGGCATTTCCGGACATCAGGTTTTCCGCCGCCAGAAGCTGGTACACAGCGCCGGACACAGGCTCTCCCGTGCGGAAATCCGTTTTGGCAACCCGGATTCTGCCGAAAGGAGCCGGCAGAATCGTCAGGGTCAGCTGTCCCGGACTCCCGGTATAGACAAAGGCCCCGAAATCCTGGATGTAATCTCCCGGATCGCCCGTCTGCGTATTCCCGTCCACAAAAAGATACTGTATAGGATACAGCAGCATCGTATAGGTGAATTTCAGGGTTTTTCTGTAATTTTTCGGAAAAATAAAACAGAATCGAAATCCCGTTCTCATATTGATCTCTTCGGAATCCCCCAGCACATGCGGATTGTCCATGCCCAGGCTCTTGTATTCCTCCAGACTGGACCAGTAGATCAGCTGATAGTCCGCGCCCGGCGGTTTTGTCATGCGTATGCCGTTTCCGGCTCTTCCTTCATCCTGCACTGTCAGAATGCCCGTCCTCTGAAAACCCTGAGCAAAGCGGCTTTCCAGCCAGTCATAGCCGTCGGGCTTCGACATGTAAAGAGTCATGGGCGTGCGGAGCGCGTCGGTCGTCACCGCGTTTCCTGCCGTATCTCTTCCTCTCAGTTTCACGTCGGAACGGGAAGGTATGGTGCGCTCTTTCAGCTTTTCCATGAAATCCAGGAGTCCCACATGCCTCACCTGATCCAGGGTCGCCATATTATAATCCCCGCTGTACTCAATGGACAGGGCCATATGGGTATAAAAAAAGCGATTGCTCCATTTCGACCAGTCCACATGCTCGCAGGTGGGATCAAAACTGCCGCAGATATCCCCCGGTCCTCCGCAGCCGAAATACAGTATTTTTTTCAGACTGGAATTGGTCATAAACCTGTACGCGGCTTCCTTCAGCGTCATTCCTTCCGTTCCCGGATTTAATCCCCTTTTTACCGCGTTCATACAATAGAGGGGAGAGCTGTGCTTCACACCGCTGCTGTCCAGATACTCCACATAACGATAAACCGTACTGTTTGCATTTCCCTGTCTCACCGCTTCTCTCGTCCAGATTTCATCACAGAAGAAATATTCTCCGCTGTGAATCACATATTGTCCCGGGCTGAGAGATACAGCTGAGGTTCCGTTTTCCATGGTGATCCGGGCGTCCTCCGGGGCACGGGCGGTTTTTTCGGCCGGAATGGGGGCTATGGCAAAAATCCTGCCGTTTTTCAGTTCTTCTGCCAGCCGCCGGTCTTCCTCTGTGGCTCCGGTGATGCGGTCCCCGTCTGTTCCGTCAAAGATTTTAAAGGTGAAGGGGGGATCTGCGGGCAGTTCTTCTGTGAGAAGTTCTCCTGCAGGGGATTTTTCTGCGGGTGGTTTTTCTGCAGGCGGTTCTTCGGCAGGGAATTTTTCTGCAGACAGTTCTTCGGCAGATAGTTTTTCCTCCCGGGATGGATACAGCCAGTCGTCTGTTTCCTCTTCGTTGGAGGCTTCATATTCCTGTGGTGGTTTTTCTTCTACATTAAGGCCTTCATACTCCTCTAATCTTTCTTCTGCATTGAGGCCTCCATACTCCAGCTTTTCTTCTTCTCGTTCCCCCGCTTTCAGCGCGGCACCGGAGGAACATCCCAGAATGATCACAAGCAAAGCACTTAATAACTGTTTTTTCACGTCCGTTTCCCTCTCTTCCAGCAGACCGGGATGACAAAAAATCCTCCGAAAGATACCCCCAGCAAAATCAGATATCCCAAAACAGATGTTTCATCTCCCGTGTCAACAGGTTTCTTTTCCTTATAATATGGTCCTTCGTATCTCTTCACAGAACGCCCGGGAGGTTCTTCCGGCTGAGGAATTTCACTGTTCTCCGGCGCAGGAACCGGATCCGTATCGGTCTCATAAACCGAAAAGTACCATTTTACCACCGTATCCCGCAGGGCATAGGCATTATCCAGTTCCGGCGGCACCGTAACGGTAAAATCCAGGATCCCTTTCTGGCCGGAGCGAAACAGCCCCAGAGAAACCTCCTCGGCCAGTTCCAGCGCCATCAGATTTCCGCTATACAGCTCCTTTCCGTCCATTCGGATGGAAAAACCCAGCTTTTTCAGCAGATCCATCCGATCCTCCCGCTGACATACAAGGCCTGTATGGAAAAAAATTTCCGACGTTTTTTCAGTAGTATTGGAAATTTCCACCTGATCCTGCAGCACATCCCCGGGCATGGCCGTCTTGAAATTGCCAAAAAAATCATCCGGAACTGCCACAAGCCTGTGAGCCTGACCCTGAAATTCCACGGAAAGCTCCACATTCCTCTCCCTCTGAATGACTTCCCCGTCCATCTCATGGACGCACAGCTGAATCTCCTGACTGCCCCAGGGAGACGGAGCCTGAAAATCCGGCGAAAAGTGAGCGGACTGAATGGCATCCGCCCGGATCTCCAACGAAAGTTTCTGCCCGGAATGTTCTTCCGTCCATCCGGAGGGGATTGTCACCCGCTGAAAAAAAGGAACGGTTTCCATACGTCCCAGGACCCTCGTATAGTAATAAAAGTCTCCCTGCCTCACCCAGTCCGGAGAGACCCCGGAAAGACAGTCCTCAGTGAAACCGGCCATATTTTCCATGCTGTTCTGAAAGAATACCTTCACGCGTACCCAGCAGGGCTCCCCATAATTCGTAATCCTGGGAATTTTGGAAATGGAATCGCCCGGCAGGATCACCCTGGAATTTTCATAAGGGATCTCCTCCCCGTTCTTCAGTTCATATTCCTTCAGACCAATATTCACATCTCCCAGGGCAATGTGATTTTTTACCGTCACAGTATCGGAAAAATAAGCGTAGGTGCACACTGCTCCCAAAGTAGCAAAAACCAGAAGCGCAGCGGCCAGAAGCTTCTTTTTGAAAGAATTTTTCACATTTCTTCCCCCTTCCCTCATACGCCTGCGACAGGGGACAGATAGTACTCCCAGGCAGAGCGATAATCCTGAAAATCACCTGCCTGGATGGACTCTTCATATATGTAAATCTGAAATTCGCCGAACAGCTGTTTATACAGCGGATCCATTTTTGCTGTCTCAATGAAAACCCCGGTAAAAAGAGGGGTTGTGGACTCTCCCTCCCGGAGTTTTCTTCGATAATAATAAAATCCGTCCGCTTTATTAAATGTCCAGTTTTCCGTATCCAAATCTGTCAGAGTCACAGCCCGCCCCACATCATCATTGGAGAAAGAGACCGCCGCCCTGACAAAGCAGTCCACATTGAAGCCGCTCTCGCCGGAGGTTCTGTTGGATATCCGGACCTCCTTCTCATACCGGGGATCCTCCCGCTCATCCAGATCGCCGGGATCAGGAAATTCTTCCTCTATCTCCGTTTCGTTTTTTCCCACAGCGATGGGATTGTCCTTTTTGTCAAAGGAGGAAAAGAAAGCTGCGGTCCCTCCGAGCCATAAAATCCCTGTCAGGCTGCACAGCAGCGCAGTCCTTTTTAAAATACGCAGTCCCATTCAGACACTCCTTTCCTTGTTGTTTCCTGCCGCCTGACGCGGCAGGAAATCCTGTCGTCCGACGTCTCTATCTGGTGACCCGTCCGTCCTGTCCGTTGTTCTGTTTCACGTATTTCTCGTATGCCCGGGCAGCCTGCTCCGCAATGCTTCCGGCACCTCCGGTATTTTTTGCCTGAATGGCGTAGGCCCGCACAGGAATGTTAAACTGCCGGGTATCCAACTGGCCTTCCACGATGTTAATAAAAGTGACTGTGTCGAAAAGGGTCGTGGTGGTCTGACCGGCTCTCAGTATCTGATCGTAGGCGTAGGTATACACCTGGCTGCTGCCCACTTTTCCTGACTCCAGCAGCGTCCAGCCCGCTTTGGCCTGAAACAGGAAAAGTTCTCTCTCCTTTCTGTCCAGGCGGTTTCCCTCCGCATCGGCGACCAGCACATTGGCCATGGGAATGGATACCTCCAGGTAGACAAATGCGTCGTTCGCACCCTTGTTGGTGATTTTCGGGTCCTTGGGGATTACCTGGGAGGGTTCCGTCTGCGTCGATTCATCCGGGTTCCAGCCAGGCTCCTCCAGTTCAATATCTACCTTGCCCACTGTAAATTCGTTCACCTCGGTGTCATAATCTGTAAGATAGGCTATGGTACCTCCGGCGGCAAGGATTCCGATAACGCTGCAGACGGCCGCCGCCTTCATAATATGTTTTTTTATTGTCATTGTCGTTTTACTGCGTGTCCGGATACACGCTCTCCTTTCTTTAAAAATG
The DNA here is from genome assembly GCA_947626985.1 of uncultured Lachnospiraceae bacterium. Taxonomy (GTDB): domain Bacteria; phylum Bacillota; class Clostridia; order Lachnospirales; family Lachnospiraceae; genus Blautia_A. The sequence continues at coordinate 135,617 of CANQUG010000002.1, forward strand.
GGGGTTGGGTTTGTTTGGTATTTTGGGTTTTCCGGGGCAATTTCAGTTTCCCGATGGGGCTGGTTTTGGGAAAGTTCTGAGCTTTCCGTGGTTTTGAGAGCAGGAGGTTTTGAGTATTCAGGAGATTTTGGGTGTTCAGAAAACTGGGAGGTTTTTGATCAGTTTGGACATTTTTTGCCGGAAATTTGTGAATCTCCGAAAAAAATGAGAGAAGTATCATGACAGCAATCAGAAATGGAGGAGGCATTCTTTGCAGAGCAGAAAAAAGATATCCAAGGAAGGGCAGGGCGCACACGACGGTGCCCATGATCCTGGAAGGCTCCACAGGAACGGGATCCTCTCCATCGTTGATATCACCTTTGGTGATATAGAAATTATGTTCTTTTCGGACAATCCGGTGGGTGATCAGCTGATCTCTGATGCGGTAGGTGATCACCTCGCCTGCGGAAGGGTTCGTCCTTCCAGTGTCCGTAAAAACTACTCCTCCTGCGGGGATGCCGGGCGACATGGATCCCGAGAGAACGATATAGGGACAGATTCCCTGTGTTCTCAGGACTGCCAGGATAATTCCGGTAAGCAGGAGGAAGGTCACGGCCAGATTAGCCGTCCAGCGTAAAAATTTCATGTTCCTCTCCTTTGCAGCTGTGTTTGGGCAATGGGCAGGGAGGGGATCGGTTCCTTCTGGTTCTGGTCATGAAGGCTCCTTTCTGCGTGCAGACGATCATGGTATTGGAAAAATAGCGTGAATAATAAGAAAATAAGAGTTCTGAGAACATAGAAATGATTTGGAAATAGGATTTTTCAGCGTCAGCAATGTGACCAATAAATCGGTTATCAGAAACAGAAGAGATATAGAGATATAGAGATATAGAAATATGAAAAATACAGGGAAAATGAGAAATACAGGGAATTCAGAAGTCATGGAAGCCGTGGATGATATGGATGATATGGATGATATACAAGACGTAAAAGATATGAATTCATCCTACTATCCCGGTACGAAATTGTCAACGACTTTCGTTCTACAAAATTCGACAAATATCCACAGCGAATTTCACCGGGGCTTTTCATGGGACAGCAAATTCGCACAGAATACTGCTGATGCGGACGCAGGCAAGACTGATTGGCGGCATGTCTTCCGTTAATCAGATTGCAGGAATACTGCTCATACGGACGCCGACAAGGCTGTGCTTCCTGTCTGTTGACGGCGCAACACTCCGCCGAACTAACCGCCAACTGCGACTAAGACGCTCAGGAAGAGCCTTCGCGCCCAAGTCTCCGTAAGCGGTGGATTTCGTCTCCGTTAAAACCGCGCCCAAACGG